>JBKCIQ010000060.1:0-6145 GCA_046302135.1 Bacteroidota bacterium
CTATCAGTTATGGTGTATGTAATCAAATATGTTCCAGCTCCCACTGAAGCGTCAAAATTACTTCCTGAAACAGAATTCCCAGAGAATGTACCACCTGCAGGCGACTCACCTGTAAGATGAATTATTCCAACGCTAGAGCAAACCGTGTCAACACCCAGATTCAAAGCAATATTCGGAGCCGGATAAGGATAAACCGTAACCTGTATTGTATCAGAAGCGGAGCATCCCGGACCTGTTGTTACATTCACAAAATAAAGTCCAGTGCTGTCTACAGATAAAGTCTGAGCAGAAGAACTATCACTCCATAAATATGTAGCACCAACAGTGCTTCCCGCATCAAGTGTTACACTGTCACCTGTACAAAGATTAACATCCTGTCCTAAACTTACCAGGGGCTGATTGCTAACTGTGATGTTGATTGAATCACGAGTTGTACAGTTCTGAGGATTTGTCACGTCCACCCAATAGGTTCCGGTTGTGCTTACAAATATTATCGGGAAAGAACTGTTATCACTCCAGAGATAAGTAGATCCAGTATTCTGTGCATCAAGAATGATGCTTCCACCGCAAAGCGATGTATCGCCTCCTAAGTTCACAATAGGCGCAGGATTTAATACAAGGTTCACTGTATCATACCCAACACAACCCTGAATGGTGCTCACCACCACATCGTATGAACCCGAAGCAGAAACATTCAAAGTTTGAGTTGTATCTCCTGTGTTCCACTGATAAATATTACCGGAGTTTTGAGCATCTAGAAGTAAAGAGTTAGCACAATGAGTGGAATCGTTACCAAGATTAATAACAGGTTGATAATTGATTGTAATGTTAACCGAGTCATACCCTGTACAATTGAAAGAATTGGTAACTGCAACGTGATAAAGTCCTGTAGAATCAACTATTAGTGTTTGTGTATTCTGTTGAGTATTCCAAAGGAAGTTTGCTCCTGCGTTTAGTGCATCGAGGGTAATTGTACTGCCGCATTGCGTACTGTCAGGTCCAAGCGAAACAACAGGTGTTGGGTTAACAGTAACGTCAACTTGTTCTCTCAAAGACGCACAACCACCAGCAGTGCTGTCTTGCACATAATAAGATACAGAATTAGAAAGCACAGGAGTTGAATAAGAATTACCAGAGGCAATGAAATTACCACCGGTAGGCGCATCATACCAACTGATTGTTCCGATACCACTTGTTGCAAGAGTTGTAGAATTACCCGAACATATTACAGTGTCGGAAATTATTGGGGTTGTAGGTAATGCATTTACGGTGATGTTAATCGTATCTGAAACCTGACAACCATTTGCAGAAGTAGCAGTTACAATATAATCGACCGAGTTAGTCATAGATGATGCTGTAGTTGTTGGAGTATTGGTGCTTGTTAAGAATGTAGAAGGACTCCAACTGTAATTAATAACAGGATCAACACCACCTACAATTGTTACAACATAATCTTCAACTTCCCCATAAGGCGAAAGAGAAGAACATGGATCAATAGGAGTTCCTGTTCCATCTAATTCTCTTACACGAAGAATAGTAGGACCATTTAAAGCAGTTAAAGGTACAGTGAATACAATAGTTGTTTGAGCAGGAGCAGCACCTAAATCATTTGTTTCTCCCAACTTCTCCAAAGTGTCATTCAGAACAACATTTTGGTTGTAGTCTATGAATGCGGCAAGGTCATTTAATGTATATGTTCCTGCTTGAAGAGTTAACGTATAGGTCGATCCGGCAGTTAGTGTTGTAGTAGTGGTTCCTGAAGGAGGATATAGGGTATAATACGGAGCAGGGGCTCCTACAGTTGCATTGTTTATATTACCCAATTGAACTAGTCCAATATAGTCTCCAAATGTTGTACCTGTTGAATAACTTGGTTGGCAATAACCTGCCGGAGCCTGACCGCTAACAGCATTGGCACTGAGGTTTACACTTGTACCTGAACAAATTGAAGAATCAGAAGCTGTTAGTGAGTTGAAAATGATTCCAGGGGAACTGTTGACAGAAACTGTAATGAAATTTGTACATCCAACAGAATCTGTTGCCGTTACTGTGTATATGGTACTTGATGAAGGAGTTGCAAATACAGAGGAACCAGAAGTGCTAGAAAGACCTGCTGAAGGTGTCCAAGCATAATTTGCAGTTGTACCGGTAATGTTGAGGGCTACAGGCGTTCCGCCTGGTGAACAATATCCTGCGGCACTAGATGAAACAGCAAGAGCAGGAGGATTTTGAAGAGTTACAGTTACTGCGGAGGAATATCCTGCTGTACCCCCACATGATGCAATTTCACAACGGTATTGAGTTGTAACGGACTGAGATGTGGTTACTGATGGAGTTGTTGCTGCGGCTATGTTATTCCAAGTTAGACCTCCATCTGTGGATGCTTGCCACTGAAATGTAAGCCCAGTGGTTGGTCCTGAATAACTGGTACTCAAATCAAAATTTGCGTTAACACAAACCAAGGTTGCAGTTGAAATTGAATTTAATCCAACAGGAGGATTAGTTGTTAAAACATTCATTTGAACCTGTGCAGAACCGGCGGCATTCGTACAACCCGTTGTTTGGTTAGTATATGAAATGGAATAGTTGGTGGACACTGCAGGTGTTACAGTCTGCGTAAAAATATTGGTTCCGTTTGCAATAGTAGTCGTTCCATTTATATCGGTTGCAGTCCAAACTGTTGTATAATTTGAAGGTGGAGAAAATCTCCAAGCCTGAGGTGCAGATGAAGGTATAGTAGCTATTTGACCTGACCAATAGTTTGCTGCATTTGGAGTCACTGCACAATTTGGGGCCGATGCACCAATTAATCCGGTAGGACTGTTAACTCCTACAGATTTTGAATTTGTTGACGCCACTTCCATAGCAACAATATCAACGTTACCCAACGTCTCGTATAGAATTGCTTGTATATTAACTCGATTTGTGGTAGAACCAAATTGAAAAACATTGTACTCAATTATGAATTTTCTGTTTGGAGCATATCCGTCAGTCCAATACCTTACATAAGTACCTGGAGTACCTGGAGTTCCACAATTAAGGTCATTTGCCGCTAAGAATATAGCGCCAAGCGGGTCTAAAGTATTTGGTAACGCCCCTATTATATAGTCGCCTAAAGCAGTCGCGTTGTAAGGACCAAACTGAAGAACACCATTGGTACCAACATTAACGCTTGTGTAATTTGTACCAAAAAAATTAAAACTAAAACCTAGTGGAATATTACCCCATCCACCATCATCAAGAACACCTGAAGTGAGCGGTACAGTGGCAACACCATTATTAGCCAAATAAGAAGCGTTTGCAGGAATTGTAACAGGATTTGGAGTAATACATATAGCACTAAAGTTACCTGCACTTAATCCGGTATTTATTACAGAAGAACCTCCTGGACATACTTGATCAGGTGTTGCTGTTAGTGATGCACTTGGAAGAGGATAAACTCCAATTGAAACAAACTGCACACTTGAACATCCTGCAAAAGTCCCTGAACCTGCTCCTGTAACCTGAAAGTTTGAAGTTTCTGTTATACTACCAGATACAACATTTCCACTTGTAGTTGGAAAGTTTGCAGATGGTGTAAGATTAGCCCATGTGTAACTCATGTTTGGATCGGCAGGAGAAGTAGCTGTTAATGTAAATGAACCTCCTGAACCACAAAAATTTGATGTAGTTGAACTAACTGAAATTGCAGGTGGTCCTACGGTAATTGTTTGTGTTGAACTACATCCGGTAGTTGTATTGGTTCCTACCACAGTGTAAGTGGTTGGAGTAGATACGTTAGACGTAACTAATGGCCCTGTTGTTACATTTAAGGATGCTCCCGGACTCCATGTATATGTATCTGCTCCACCTGCAGAAATTGTTTGGTTCGGAGCTCCACAGAAGTAACCGCTATTGCTTGGCGTTAAAGTAATGGTTGGTGCTGCATTTAATGAAGCGGTTGCTACGGAACTGTTGTTAGAAAGTCCGGAGGAAGAACAAGTTGTTACAATTTGATAGTAAGTGGTTGTATTAACTCCATTTGCCGAATAACTTGTGTTGGTTGCGCTCGGAATGTTTGTCCATGGTCCGGTTGGTGAGTTCGATGATTGCCATTGATAACTCAAGCCCACTTGAAGGCTCGTTAATCCACTTGCAGAGAGGCTGAAATTTGAGCCTGGACAAGCAGATGTTGGTGAAATATTAGCAACCCCGGCATTTGGGGTACCCGAACATGGGGTTGGTGCAATTACTGTGAAGCAATAGTCTTCTGTTTCACCCCAAGTATATGCAGTATGTGCATAATTAATAGTCGATGCTGTGTTTTCAACTACCACAACCCTCATCCTGGTTGTTCCTACAATGGAAGTAAGTGGAACTGTAAACGTTCCAGTTACAGTATGATTTCCTGTAACACTTGCCGGTTGTGTGTATACCTGTTCTCCGGCATCTAGCCAGTCACCATCTTGATTCCAGTCAACGTAAATTTGGAAAAAATTACCAAATGCTCCTCCGCAAGATGTCTGGGTCAAGCTAAAGTTAACAGTGTTGCCCTGAATTTCTACCGGCCCACTTAATACTCCTGAATAATTAGAATATCGATTCAAAATTGAACCTGGTCCGGTTGCCGCAACAGAACAGGTTGATGAATTATTCATTGATCCAACTGTTACGTTAGTTATCTCTTCATCTGCCGCGCTGCTTGCAAAAATTGAAGGATATGCTCCACAAATACAAGGACCAGGGTTGTTTACGGTATAAGAAACAACGTTTGATGTTGCGGTTGATCCACTATTGGAACAAGTTGTAACCAGTTGAAAATAGGTTGTTGCTAAAACCGATGTTGTTAAAGATGGGTTTGTTGCACCTGTAATGTCTGTCCAAGGACCAGTAGGTGAGCTACTAGATTGCCATTGGTAAGTTATTCCGGTACCTGTGGTAAGTCCTGTTGTGGTTAAAGAAAAGGCTGAAGACGGACATCCTGCGGATACTGAAATTGAAGCAGAACCAGCATTTGGTGTACCTGAACATGCTATAGCCGGAACAAAACTTACGCAACCTACAAAGCCACGAGGATAATTGGCAAATGTGGTTGAAGCCAGACGAGGGCCACCACCTGCACTTGCTCCTGCGGTACTCGGACCTCCGCTTATCATGTTGCAACCTCCTCCTGAAGTTGTGTAGGTAACACCTGCGGTTAAGGTAGAATAACGTAGATTCCCTGTTGTAGGAGTAGCGGAAACTGCGGCATTAATACAAATTCCGTATGTGGCACCGGCAGGAACAACCAGATTCAATGCGCCATTAAAAAAAGATTGTGGAGTGGTTGATGTTCCACTTGCTACACCGGAAATAGTAGCATTACCGAACTGAGTCCAGTTAGCAGCTGTTAAAGCAGGGAATGCTGCGGCTCCATTGAAAGCGAGTGCATTTGGTCTATACCATGCCTCTGTTGCTGTTAGTGTTGTTGTACTACAAATACTAGAAATGTCGGTTATAATTACAGCATAGGCATTCGTATTCTGAAAATTGAAAGTAATTTTCCCATTACCATTGTTGTTTGCAACGTTGGAACATACTGAAACCTGAGAAGAAACATTAATTGAAATAAGCTGGATGCAAAGAGCCAGATAAATCGCCAGTTTTAATTGTATTCTGTTTTTCATTTTGTTTATGTTTTTTATTCGTGTTGATGTAATTTATTTTATTTTATTTATTAATTGTTATTTTATAAAATCCAAGCTGATCTCCTTGTATAATTCTCAATAAATAAATACCATTATTTAGCGTACTAGCATCTATCATGTTTCTGTTGGAAGAATTAATTTCTTCAGTTAGTACAATTTTACCTTGTGCATCAAATATTTCAATTTTTGATTTTACTCCTGAAATTGCACTTTCAATAAAGAACTGTCCGTTGTTAGGATTCGGGTAAATATTGTAATTAGCAATATTTGATGTTTCTAAACCTAAACAAGCATCTACAAACATATTCTGACTAGCAGAGTTTGCACAACCGCTGATACTATCAGTTATGGTGTATGTAATCAAATATGTTCCAGCTCCCACTGAAGCGTCAAAATTACTTCCTGAAACAGAATTCCCAGAGAATGTACCACCTGCAGGCGACTCACCTGTAAGATGAATTATTCCAACGCTAGAGCAA
>JBKCIQ010000061.1:0-1745 GCA_046302135.1 Bacteroidota bacterium
ATTCCTAACATAACCGATGAATTATGCATCCAATATGTATAAAAATAATTTACGCTGTTTGAATAATTTTTTTTTAATATCTCGCAGAAAACCTCTGATGATTTTATCTGATAACTCAAAATTCCTAAATGCCTTCTGAAAAGTTTAAGAACCCAAAATTTATTTCTTGATTTTATGAATTCAAGACAAAAAATTTTCATCAACAAAAAATAATCTTTTTTAGCTCTGAACTTTTTAACCTCTTTGTTTAAATCAAGAACTTCAAAATTATGAGGGATAGACCTCATCTGCATATCGCCTGAAAAATACTCACATGGTACCAGAACTACCCGATAAAAATTTTCAGATAGATATTTAATTTCATTCTTAATATACTGTTCCGAAGATCCGTAAGGATAAAATTTTGTAAAAAGAAAAAGTACCTTATTAGAATTCAAGAAATATTCAATTTGATTTTTTAAACCATTCGATAGTAATATTCAATCCCTCATCCAAGCTGACCATGGGATTGTATCCGATTAAATGTTTAGCATTTGAAATATCAGCATGGCTACTTTTAATATCGCCGGGACGTTCAGATAAATAAAGCGGTAACATTTCCTTATTTAGCAAATTAGATATTGTTTTAAATAAAGAATTTAAAGAGGTTGTTTGACCAAAAGCAATATTTAGAACTGGTGATTCGCATTTAATTTTATCAGAAAAAGCTGCTAAAATATTTGCAGACACTACATTTCCAACGTATGTAAAGTCCCTAGTTGTTTCGCCATCACCATAAATAATCGGCTGCTCACCTTTTAGGAAGGCCGTAATAAATCTTGGTATTACTGCTGCGTATTGACCATGAATATTTTGACGAGGACCAAAAACATTAAAATATCTTAATCCGACAGTTTCAATTCCGTATAATTTTGAAAAGACCTCGGCATACATTTCATTGGTGGCTTTAGATAATGCATACGGTGACAATAATTTCCCTACAATATCCTCCTTCTTTTTTATAGAAATATCACTGCCATATACAGATGAAGATGACGCATAAACAAATCTTTTGACCTTATTATCTCTTGACGCAATTAAAAGATTCACGAATGCATCAACATTAGACTTGTGTGTAGAAAGTGGGTCATTAATGCTCCTTGGTACCGAACCCAAAGCGGCCTGATGAAAAACATAATCTACTCCTGAACAAGCCTTTTGACAAGTTTCGATATTACAAAGGTCTTCGTTTATAAATTCAATTTTTGAACTATTTAATAAATGCTTAATGTTTTGAATGTTTCCGGTTGAGAGATTATCAATAATTCGAATTTTCTTTGCGCCAAGCCTTACTAATTCATCGCATATAGCTGATCCAATGAAACCTGCACCACCGGTAACTAAAAAAATATTTGACTCAATTTCTTTGTTAGAATTCATTTATATGAACTTATTTTATTTCTAGACACGATCAGAAATTTTAGATCTATTTTTAATCATAAAATTAATTAAATCGTATTTCAATTCTTTTAGATTTCCAGTGTTGATTAGAAAACTCATTCCGCAATGTCTCAAACCATACAGGTAGGTAAAAAAAATCAAATCTTTTCGAAACTCATCTCTTACCTTCCATCTTAAATTATTTAACTTATAGCTAATAGCCTCAATTATATTTTTTTTTGAAAACTGAAGATGAAAATTTTTTTTATTGAAATTTTCGATTGCTTTATCCAAAAAAATAATACAGGAATAAAACATCCTAATAT
>JBKCIQ010000062.1:0-2264 GCA_046302135.1 Bacteroidota bacterium
GACTTCCTTCTCAATTTTGTAAATTTGTTCCATTCAATCTGTCTTGGATCAAAGTAAAAAGAATAAAAGAGGTAATTTGTACTATGTAGCTTTATTGCTACTCTTCGCGGTGCTGATTTTTCTTTTTATGAAGACAGGTTCTTCGCATGAAAAGATTGATCAAACTTCTATTGTTCCTCAGACCACATTTTATCAGCAAATATATGATACGCTATCCCACAATCTGCATCATCCGCTTGCAATATTGTTATTACAGATAATAACTATCATTTTTACTGCAAGAACATTTGGTTTTCTAATGAATAAATTAGGTCAGCCAACTGTAATCGGAGAAATTATTGCAGGTATTTTTTTGGGTCCATCATTTCTCGGGCATTGGTTCCCTGAATATTCAAATTTTTTATTTCCATCCGCTTCTCTCGGGAATTTACAATTCTTAAGTCAGGTTGGATTGGTTCTCTTTATGTTCGTGATTGGGATGGAACTCGACCTTAAAACTCTTAGAAACAATGCTCGAGAAGCCTTAATTGTAAGTCATTCCGGAATTATCATTTCTTTCATTCTCGGTTTATTGCTTTCCTACTATATTTTCGATCAGTTTGCTCCGGAAAATATAAAATTCAGCTCATTCTCATTATTCATGGGAATAGCAATGAGCATTACAGCTTTTCCGGTTCTCGCAAGAATTCTTCAAGAGCGAGACTTAACCAAAACTAAACTTGGAAATTTAATCATCACATCGGCGGCAATTGACGATATTACTGCTTGGTGCTTTCTTGCTGTTATTATTGCTATTGTTAAGGCAGGTGGAATTGCAGGTTCTTTTTTTACCATAACACTGGCGATTTTGTATTTATTGGTAATGCTAAAAATTGTACAGCCATTCGTAAAGAAACTAGGTGAGGTCTACTCCAACAAGGAATCTCTAAGTTTAAATATTGTTGCAATAGTTTTCGGTATTCTTTTAATTTCATCATACATAACCGAGCTTATAGGTATACATGCTCTTTTTGGGGCTTTTCTTGCAGGTGTAATCATGCCACAATCTATAGGGTTCAGAAGGATTTTAATTGAAAGAGTTGAATCGGTTTCCTTGGGTTTATTTATACCTCTGTTTTTCGTTATTACCGGCTTAAGAACTCAAATCGGATTGTTGAATGAAGCTCATTTATGGAATACATGTTCAATTGTTATTGCTTTAGCAATTGCCGGTAAATTCGGAGGAGGTATGATTGCAGGTATCGTAACAGGACAATCGTTACGCGACAGTTTAAGTATAGGAGCATTGATGAATACCAGAGGATTAATGGAGCTTGTAGTTTTAAATATTGGGTTCGATTTGGGCATTCTTAAACCTGAAATTTTCGCAATAATGGTAATAATGGCACTCGTTACTACTTTTATGACAAGCCCGCTTTTGGATTTAATCAATTGGTTTTACAGGAAAGAGATTGTCGCTGAAACCAAAATTAAACAGGCTAAGCAAAAATTTCGTATTTTAATTTCTTTCGCAAACCCTCAAAGCGGAAAAAAGCTTGCCAGAGTGGCTTCTTTATTTATGGGAAATGCAAAAGAAAATACTGTTGTAACTGCTCTTCATATTACACCTAGTGCCGATATAAACAAGTATCAAGTCAGTGAATATGAAAAGGAAAGTTTTAGGCCAATTAAATCTGAAGCTTCGAAACTTGAGCTCGAATTAAACACAAGCTATAAAGTCAGCAATGATGTAAGCGAGGAAATATTGATGGAATCTAATTCCGGTAATTATGATTTCATGATTGTTGGAGTAGGGCAGTCTTTATTTGCCGGAAGTTTGCTTGGTCAATTTATTGGTATCACTACAAAGGCCCTAAATCCGGATAAGTTGTTAGCCGCGATTAGAGGAAGGAACTCACTTTTTAGTTCAAAGAGTATTTTGGATGAGAAATCATTGGAATTCATTAATAAAAGTAAAACTCCTGTTGGAATTTTTATAGACCACGATCTTGAACAGGTTAAAAATATATTAATTCCTGTAGTAAGTATAAGCGATGTGTTTTTATTGTTTTATGCTAAAAAGGTTGTAAAAAATAGTAAAACACTTCTATCGGTATTAGATGTGAAAGGGGTAATTGATTCCAATTCAGAAATTAAGGAGGAAATCAATAATCTTGATCTATCAGGCGACAATCGAGTTAATTTGCTTCAGCATGAAGATTTCAAAAAAAGTTTATTCAATGAATTTGATTTGGTTTTGTTGAGTGTAGACGGATATAAACAGC
>JBKCIQ010000063.1:0-3213 GCA_046302135.1 Bacteroidota bacterium
AGATTATGATGTAAATCAATCACAATATCAAAATTCTCTTTTTCTAGTAAATCGGCAACCTCTGAAACCTTTGATTCAATAGTGTGGATTTTATCTAAATAAGGATTATTTTTTAAAACAGTGAAAAATTCTTTTTTTAATAAAAAATGAAGCTCCACGCCTTTAATTTGTGATTTAATACAACGTATAACGGGAGTGGTTAGTACAATATCACCAATCGAAGAAAATCGAATAATTAAAATTTTCATTTTACTTCCCGTTGTATAGATTTGCAGCCCTTGAAAAACCGGCGAATGCAAAAGTTTGAATTGCCTCAGATGCAATTTTTATCTTTTCAGGCAATAGTTTTTTCTCTTCTTCATTCCATTGGCCCAACACGTAAGACGAATTATATCCTTTTCCTCTTTCATTTCCTATTCCAAATCTTAAACGTGGATATACTGAGGTTTGAATACACTCTTGTATACTTTTGAGACCATTGTGGCCCCCATCGCTACCTTTTGGATTTAACCTTATTTTTCCAAAGGGCAAAGCCAGCTCATCAACTAAAACCATGAGATTTTCGACAGGAATTTTTTCAACTTGTAACCAATATCTAATTGCTTCACCACTAAGATTCATGTAAGTAGAAGGCTTTATTAAAATAATCTGTCTCCCTTTGTATTTTATCAAGCTTACTGAAGCATATCTTTCCGTATTCCAATTCCCCTCCCCCATCCTACACAATTCATCCACTATTTCAAATCCAATGTTATGTCTGGTATTTTTGTATTCATCACCGATATTTCCTAGCCCTACAATGAGAAACTTATTCATAAAAAAAATCAGACAAATTTGTCTCCTTTAATTACTTTAACATCATTAACAAAGTTTCTAATTTGCTGTTCGTCCTGTTTTTTACAAACCAAAAGTATTCCATCAGATTCTACAACGATATAATCTTCGAGGCCTTGAATAACCACCAACTTATCTTTTGGAACATGAACAATACAATTTTTTGAATCATACAACATAACATTTTTACCAATTACCGCATTATCACCTTGCGCATGTTGAATATGATTGTAAATAGATCCCCAGGTTCCTAAATCACTCCATCCAATAATAGAAGCCCGCACATAAACGTTTTCAGCTTTTTCCATAATTGCATAGTCAATACTTTCACTTCTGCATATACTGTAAACCTTATCGATGAAAGGTCCTTCTTCCTCCGTATTATACAGAAACTTGCCTTCTGAGAACAATGATGCCATTTCAGGTTCATACTGTTCAAAAGCTTTAATTATAGAATCGGTTCTCCAAATGAAAATTCCTGCATTCCAAAGAAAATCACCACTTTCAAGCATTAATCTAGCCTGCTCCAAATCGGGTTTTTCAGCAAAAGTTTTTACCTTTTTTATTCGCTTGTCGTTTTCTTTTTTTGGAGAATCTTCGAACTGAATGTATCCATAACCAGTATCAGGCCTTGAGGGTTTAATACCAAGTGTAACCAAACAATGCTCACTTTGTGCTTTGGCAAAACATGCGCGAATAGCTTTTGTGTAGGTTGGTTCTTTGGTAATTAAATGATCCGAAGGAACAGCCACCATAACGGCATTTGGATTTATTTGATTTATCTTATAAGCCGCATATGCAATACAAGGCGCAGTATTTTTTCTTGCCGGTTCAAGTAATATATTTTTCTCAGGTATTTGAGGAAGTTGTTCTCTTACAATTTTGAAATAGGCCGAATTAGTAACGACAAAAATATTTTCATCAACACACAAGTCTTTATGACGATTATATGTTTGCTGAAGTAATGTCTCGCCTGTGCCAAGTATATCAAGAAATTGCTTCGGATAGCTACTTTTACTCATCGGCCAAAAACGAGTCCCAACTCCCCCCGCCATTATAACGCAGTATTGATTGCGCATCTGTTTTTAAATTAATTTATCTAATGCTTTGGCTAATCCATTAATTGCTCCATGCACATCCTCCTCACTGCATGTTCCCACAGAAAGTCTATACCAGCTTGAATTTTCTGGAGCACCAAAGGCGTAAAAGGGTACAACAGCCACTTTAGCTTCATCCAGAATATATTTTGTAATATCTCTGGTTGTCTCCAATACTTTACCATCAATTGTTTTTTTTCCGTGTAATGAAAGTTGAATAGTTAAATATATTGCAGCCTGAGGCGGTATGGCATCAACTGAATAACCTTTAATTTTCAAATCCATAAAACCTTTGTAAAATCCCTCTAATCTCAAATGAACCTTAGCCTTTTGTGTATCGAGAAATTGATCATATTGAGAAAGATTATTCAAATATTTAGCGGTAGCCATTTGCTCTGCTTTAGGTGCCCACGCTCCAACATGTGAAAGTATTGCTTTAATTTTATCTGCAATTTTTTTAGGAGCCATGGTCCATCCAACTCTTACTCCTGTTGCTGCTAACGACTTTGAAATTCCATCTACGAAAACAGTATATTTTTTCATTTCAGGCCTCAATGAAACAGGATTGAAATGTTTAACATTGCCATAAGTTAAAGCCCAGTAAATTTGATCATATAGTAAATAAACCGGTTTTTCGTCAATACCCCTTCGCAAATTTTCATTTAAAATTAAGTCGCAAATTTCTTCTAACGACTCCTTTGTAAATACAGTACCCGTCGGGTTCTGAGGAGAACATAACGATACAAGTGAAGCACTTTTTATGTGGGTAGCAATATCTTTAGCTGAAGGCATAAAATTATTCTCAGGACCTGCTTCAATAACTATAGGCTTTGCATTACACAGATAAGTGTAGTGATTATTATTCCACGAAGGAACAGGGAAAATTACTTCATCGCCCGGATCAACAATTGCCAAGTAAATCGCATAGATAATCGGTCTTGCTCCGCCAGCAATTACAATTTCGTCATGAGCATAATTCAAACCACCACGTTCAAGTAATAATTTGGAAACTGCATTGCGCAGTTCAAGCATTCCATCTGCAGCGGGATAATTGGTATGGTCTTGATTGTATGAGTCAATGATGTTCTGTTTTAGCTCAACCGGAATTGGGAAAATACTTGGATTAAAATCTCCTATTGTTAAATTATAAATTTTTTCACCCGCCTTTATTTTTTCATTTACTTCACCGGCTAATTTTATGATCTCAGACCCAATAATATTTTCAGCTAATCTTGAAACTTTTAATTCCATCTTATCTATTTTATAGAACTGTATTCTAATT
>JBKCIQ010000064.1:0-6732 GCA_046302135.1 Bacteroidota bacterium
GGTTTTATTTGTTAAAAAATCGATTCACATTAAACTTGTGGAAAACTTATTAAATTAATTGAAATTTAATCTTTTAAATTATTAATTTTACTAAGCCAAAATTAATTCTCATGTCAAAATTTTTCAAAAAAATTTCCCTGATTTTCCTACTTATCTCAGCTGTAATCATGTTTTCTTGTAGAGGCCATGGTCCCCTTTGTCCCGCTTACAGTCACAATAACAAGCAAATTAAAAATTTAAATACAGAAAAGAGCGCATTTTCAGAAAAAGAAAAAGGTTCTTGATTTGAAAAATCACATAAAAGTGATCTTTATTTGATATATGCCTAATTTAGTTTTTTCAGATGAAAAAATCTGATAGGTTTAATGCTGTATTAAAATATTTTTCTGAGAATTTCCCTGATCCAAAGACAGAATTAAATTTCAAAAATCCATATGAACTTCTTGTTGCTGTGATTTTGTCAGCTCAGTGTACTGATAAGAGAGTCAATATTGTTACCCCTAATTTTTTTAAGTCTTTTCCAAGTCCTAAAATTTTAGCAAAAGCTAGTAAAAAAGAAGTTTTTAATTTGATAAGTTCAATTAGTTTTCCAAACAATAAGGCAAAGCATTTGGTTCAAATGGCCAGTTTGCTTGTAGATGAATACCAGGCTAAAATTCCTTCTGAGGTTAACGAATTAATTAAACTTCCAGGGGTAGGCCGTAAGACTGCTAATGTAATTGCGTCGGTTATTTATAACAAGCCAACAATGGCCGTAGATACCCATGTATTTAGGGTTTCTAACAGAATAGGCCTTACTACTAACTCCAAATCTCCTGATCAAACAGAAAGGGAATTAGTAAAATTTATTCCTAAAGAATTAATTCCAAAAGCCCATCATTGGCTGATTTTACATGGACGATATGTTTGTAAGGCGAGAAAGCCATTATGCTATGAATGTAGGTTGAAAGAATGTTGTAAATTTTATAGTTCAAAAAAAAATAGATATCAAAGTAGTTTGTGATTAGAAAAATAAAATTAATTTTGCAGTTCGAATTTAAAGTTCTTTTGCGGAAATAGCTCAGTTGGTAGAGCGTAACCTTGCCAAGGTTAAGGTCGCGGGTTCGACCCCCGTTTTCCGCTCAGATTCCCGGGTATACCGGGAATTTTTTTGGTAGTTAAGTTCTTTTTGACTCAATTGCCTGGGTGGTGGAATTGGTAGACACGCAGGACTTAAAATCCTGTGACCTCAACAGTCGTACGGGTTCAAGTCCCGTCCCGGGTACCAAGCCGGACTTTTTTGAAAATTATTCAGAAGTCCGGCTTTTTTTATTCCCCAAACTCCTTGATTGATGTGCGATTAGAACAATCACCTGATTTACTTCCGGGGTTCGATAATTGTTATTTTTTGAATCATACACCAAAGCCTCCGGGAACAGAGCAGTTTGAAATTAACAATCAAATCTCAGAATATTTTTTCAGTCCTTTAACGAAATGCATCATGACAATGCTTCTATTAAAAATCAAATCATCATTATCATTCATTTTCCGAGATATTGCCCGTCTTTTTCTTAATGTAACTGGTAGTCTGAAAAAATAGCTCCAGTGCGCTTGAATGATAGCAAAAACATTAGCAGGTTCAAATTGCAATAAAAATTTAAGTCCTGCAATACCGTCTAAAATAAGTCTTATAAATATTTTAAAAAGAATCAATCGACCAGATAAATTTTTTGTTAGAACTATTAAACTGTTCCTGAAATTTAAAAATGTTTTTCTTGGATTTGATTTATTTAATGTTCCTCCACCAACATGATAAACAACTGAAGCAGGAATTACATAAATATCTTTTCGTAAATTCCTTATCCTCCAGCACAAATCAATTTCTTCCATGTGTGCAAAAAGGTCTTCATCGAAACCACCCAGTTGCCAATATATATTTGACTTAATAAATAAGCATGCTCCACTTGCCCAAAAAATGCGAACGGGATTATTATACTGTCCTTCATCTTTTTCCAACTCTTGAAAAATTCTTCCCCTACAAAAAGGGTATCCATATTTATCAATAAACCCACCGCTAGCTCCTGCATACTCAAAAAAATTCCTTTTGTTGAAGTCTAATATTTTAGGCTGACATGCTGAAACATTTTCATTCGCCTCCATGAATTCGACCACGGGATTAATCCAATTCTCTGTTACCTCAACGTCTGAATTAAGTAAAACAAAGTAATCTGCGTGAATTTGTTTTAATGCTTTGTTGTAACCTCCCGCAAAACCATAATTAGACTCATTTTTGATTATTGCAACATCAGGAAATGAACTTTTCACGTAATTAATTGAATCATCAGTTGAAGCATTATCGGCAACGTAAATTTTAGCGCCTGTAGAATATTTCAAAACTGTAGGTAGAAATTTCTCAAGAAAATATCTCCCATTAAAATTTAAAATTACTACTGCGATTCTCTTGTTTGGAAATATCAAAGGGATGTTTATTTTGGAACAGCAAAATTTTCATCAACACCATTACCATATGTAGGTTCCGGTTGCTCGTAATCAAGATTCATGCTTTGAATAGTTCTTTTCATGATTCGTAATCTCCATCTTGCATCAAACCTTTCACCTCTGGCTTCAGAGTGAATTAACTCATAATTATTACCTGCGAGTTCGCTGTTACAAAATACAAATCTTTTATTTGTCTGCATCTGACCTGTAGCAGGATCTTGTATACGGTAATATTGCCATATTTCATAAGGATAAGTGTTAGGCTCACTCATTATTTCTTGTCTAGAATCGGGAGTTCCATATTGGAGATAGACCCTACCACGATCTGTAGAGTACCCTTTTCGTTTTCCGGCAGCAAAAACTTGATTTACTTGATCCACATTTTTCTTATAACGTAACCATTCTCCTCCGGGATCTGTATTATTCTTTTTGTTCCAGAAACCATATATATATCTTTGCATTAACTTCACATCTTTATTTAATATTTGATTTTGAGCATATTCCCTTTCAGAAGTGGAAGATATTGGCCACAAACTGCGTATATATTCTATGAGAGTATCAGCATTAATTACCTTCTCTATAAATGTATTTTCTGTTTTCACATCACTAAGGTCGGCAAGAGGACTTATAGGATTAGAAGTAACCCTTTCAAACGTTAATTTTTTTTCAATCAATGTTGTGCCTGCTTTATCCTTTATATCGATCACAAGATTATAAAAACCCGACTTCAAACTAGATATTTCCATTTGTGCAAGCAAAACATTGACCCTATCTGTGATTTGTTTTTGGTACCCAGCAAGATTCTGAACACTTTGCTTTGTGTCAGCATTTTCAATTGAATAGAAGAATGCGAATCTTTCTTCCTTACCCAATATTTCAGGCAGATTATATGCCTCACAATAAAACACCAATTTGGTAAAGTCATCCTTAAAAACCCTTGCAGGGTATGGTACCAGATCAAAACCGCTCTTGGATATTGGCCCATTTACTTTTGACTTGAAATATGATTCTAGTAATTCTATTCCGGAAATTTGAATGCTTTGTTTAGGGAAAGAAATTTCAATTTTTTCGGTAATAGTGTATTTTCTTTTATCCTTAGAATTAATATCGTATATTATTAATTCAAGAGCATAGAGACCTTCATTTGCTTGCAACCTTTGCTGATCTATAAAATTTGGTCTATAGCTGGTATCCTGAATCTCAGGACTCAATAAAAAATATTTTTTTGGTGCGAAGGCAGTATCTCTCCTGTAAAGTGCAAGGGAGATTTCAAGTTTACCTTGAAATTTTCCTAAGTTATTTTTTACAAAATTTACTGTTGCTCCGGAAATATTCAGATAGGTTTCAATGTATGGCTTGTTATCGGGGGTATTAAATATACAATAATTGAAATATGCCTTTAGATCCCCTGCAATAGAAAAAAAAGTAAATGTGGCCTGAAATACTATGAATAATAAAAATTTTTTCAAAAAAATAAATTTAGCTACAAATTTAGCTAATAAAACAATTTTAAAATAAATGTTTTTCAGTCAAAAAAAATTATAATTTTGCCCCCGGAGAGTTGGCAGAGTGGTCGATTGCGGCAGTCTTGAAAACTGTTGACTGTAACAGGTCCGGGGGTTCGAATCCCTCACTCTCCGCAGATGAATGCAAAAAGGCGCACCAAAAGTGCGCTTTTTTATTTGAGCGAATTGGCGAGAAGTTGACTTTTAATAAAATGTACGAAAAAATAAAAACTTTGCGTTGCAACAGGCTTTTTGCATTTTAACTCCGGAATACAAATAGATCATGGCCAGCGTAAACTATCCCTCACTCACAAGAATGAATAAAAAGCTATAGTTTTCTGAGCTTTTTTGATCTATCAATTTTAAGTTTATTTATTTTTGATTCATCTTATTTAAACTTTAATTATGTGGTTGCTTCTCTTACTAACTCTTGCTCCCGGCATTGGACTTTCAGTATTTATTTATTGGAAAGATAAATATGAGAGAGAACCAAGGGATTTATTAATAAAAAGCTTCACACTTGGTATGTTTTCATGTATACCAGCTATTATTCTTAGTCTTTTGTTCGAGTCTGCGGGAATGAATTCAGAAAGTTCAAACTTGGTACTATCCGCATTTTCCAACATTATTGGAATAGGTCTTTCTGAAGAGTTCAGTAAGTTCATATTTGTTCGTTTTTACACTTTCAGGAAAAAAGAATTCAATGAGCCTTTTGATGGTATTACCTATTGCGTGATGGTAGCCGCCGGATTTGCAACCGCTGAAAATGTTATGTATGTAGCAAATAATTATTTTGAAAATGGATTATCCGGTGGATTTACTGTAGCAATAATGAGAATGATTTTCTCAGTTCCTGGCCACGTTATGTTTGGAGTAATTATGGGTTTTTTCCTGGGTATTGAAAAGCATTATCAAAAACCCAATTACGGAATAATAGGATTATTGTTAGCTGCCGTTGCTCATGGATTATTTGATTTTTGTCTATTTTCATCATCTCAATACCCAATATTTTTAATTTTCTTTCTAATTCTATTTGTGTTGATTGTGATTTTATCATTAAAAGCAATTAAACTACACCAGCAGGAATCGCCATATAAATGAAAATATATATTTATAAGATCAAATTAAAATAGTAAAAATTAATTGTTGTTTTATAATTTAAATTTTCCGTCTACGCGATTTAAATCTGAATAGTAAATTTGTTTTTAAAGTACCAAGAAATCCATTATTGTTGGGATAAATATCAATTTGCACTAGTTAATTTTTACCTTTTTAAATTTTGAAACTTGTATAATTGGTTACTCCAATGCACACATGTCTTTTTTGCACCATTACCATTTTTTTAATTATTGTTTTGCAGTGCTTAATTGTTTGGAGAATAAAAAAAGCCGGACTTCTGAAAAAACTTCAAAAAAGTCCGGCTTGGTACCCAGAGCCGGGGTCGAACCGGCATGGAGGTGAATCCACTGGTGTTTGAGACCAGCGCGTCTACCAATTCCGCCATCTGGGCATTAAAGAACTAATTCAAGTTGCAATATTACGATTTTTTAATCTGTCTATCAAAATTAACATCAATATTGTTGCTGTGAAAATGAGTTGATATGATAAATTATTTTGTCTAAATCACTTGGGGAGTAAGTTATATAATTTGCACTATTCCGAAACCACGTGATTTGTCTTTTTGCGTACCTTCTGGAATTCTGCTTTATTTTCGATACAGCCATTTCTAGATTTAATTTTCCGTCAAGGAAGTCGAAGAGTTCCTTGTATCCAACTGTGTTCAAAGGATTAAAATTTTTATAAGGAATTAATGATTTTACCTCGTCTAACAATCCGTTTTCCATCATTCGGTCAACCCTGTTTTCGATTTTTTGATATAAAATGTTTCGGTCATCCATCAACATTATTTTCAAAATTTCAAAATTCCTCTCTTTTAAAGCTTTTTTACGGTAATTGCTATATGGTTTTCCTGATGACAAATAAATTTCAAGTGCCCTTAATAAACGTTGATGATTTTGCTTATCAACAATTTCAAAATAATCAGGATCGTTTTTTTTCACTTCTTCTTGTAACCATAATAAACCTCTTTCTTGAAAATTTAAATTGATTTCATCCCTGATTCCAGGTTCTACTTTTGGAAATTTATCGAGCCCATTTGTAACCGCATCAATGAAAAGACCAGAGCCACCGCACATAATTACAACATCTTTTTCTCTAAATATACTTTCCAATGTAATTAGGCAATCTCTTTCAAATTTACCCGCACTGTATTCATCTTTAACACTTAGATTTCCTATAAAATGATGTTGTATCTCATTCATTTCTTCTTTAGATGGTGCGGCAGTTCCTATTTTCATTTCACGATAAAACTGCCTGCTATCGGCTGAGATAATTTCTGTTACAAATTGTTTAGCTAGTTTTATGCTTATGTTGGTCTTCCCAACTGCTGTTGGGCCTGCAATTACAACAAGTTTCTTTTTTGATTTTTTTAGAGACATTAGTCTATTTGAATATCGTTTTCCCTACATGTGTTAAGGATTTCTAGAAATGCAGTCTTTGGATCTTTACTTTTCCAAATACAGGAATAAAGAGCGAAACCATAAAAGCCCAAATCCCTTATTTGTAAGATCCGATGTTTTTCAACACCACCTCTGGCAATAATTTTTAAATTACTTTTTTCGTTTGCTGTTCTAATTCCCTCCTCATAATAGCCGCTAAGGTATTTACCACTCAACCTATCAAAAATTGA
>JBKCIQ010000065.1:0-23992 GCA_046302135.1 Bacteroidota bacterium
ACTGTAGATGTGGCTGTATTGGTGCAATTGTTACCATCAGTACCAGTTACTGTATACTGAGTAGTTACAGTTGGACTAGCTGTTACTATAGGACCTCCCGTTGAGGATAATCCAGCACTCCAAACGTAATTTAATGCGCCACCAGCTGTTAAGGTAGCGGTGCCCTGACCGCTACATATTGAGGCAGAGTTTACTGTAACATTCGGAAGAGCATTCACAGTTACACTTGTAGTTATTGATGCCGTGCAACTACCGGCAGTGGCAGTAACAGTATAATTACCACTCATTGCCGCAGTTGAGGATGGAATAGTAGGGTTTTGAGAAGTAGAACTGAAACCAGATGGACCGACCCAAGAATATGAGGTACCACCGGAAGCATTGAGATCAATTTGAGCGCCTGCACAATATGGACCTGTGTTATTCGCTAATGGAACGGGATTAGCCAATACGTTTACGGAAGTCGTGCCCGTACTGATACACCCACTTGCAGAAGTAACGGTAACAGAGTAAGTACCTGCATTCAATTGCTGTACGTTTGAAATATTGGGATTTGATGAACTTGAAGTAAACCCGTTAGGTCCTGTCCAGGAAAAAGTGGCACCCGCTCCTGCACTTAAATTTAATGTGGTACCTGCACACAAAGGAGAATTGCTGGATGGATTTATTGCTGGGGCAGGATTGACTGTAACCTGTGCTGTTGCGGTTCCAACGCAACCTGCAGCCGAGGTACCCGTTACGGTATAAACAGTTGTGGAAGCGGGAGTGACCGAGACACTGGAACCACTTAAACCGCCCGGATTCCATGTGTAAGATGAGGCACCTGAACTTGAAATTGTAGCAGAGGCCCCACTACAAATTGTGGTTGGAGTTGCCGTGACAGTAGGATTGGGGTTAACATTTACAGTAACTGTACCGGTTCCTGTACAACCGTTGGAAGTTCCTGAGACTGTATAGGTGGTTGTAACAGTTGGTGACACATTAATACTCGATCCGGTTAAATTACCCGGTGCCCATGTATAAGTTGTCGCACCTCCTCCTAATATTGCAAGTTGCGTACCCGCACAAATTGGATTTTGAGATGGTGTTGCAGTAACCGCAGGAGGGGTACAGCAATTGTAGTACATGAAAATCCTTCCAATGTTGTAGTTTACTTCGGACCAAATATTTGACATTGGAACAGCGTTCAAACAATTTTGCATTCCACTTCTACTGAGAGTAGTAGGGAAACCATTGATATTAGTTGCAAAATTAACACCATCATAACTATTTACGCAATTTGTTCCGCGCGCTCCATAAACTCCAATAACTTGACCTGCGGTAACAGGAATATTACAGGGAATCATGGTGTTGGGTGCGTAATTGGTAATGCTAAATAACTGAACAAAGTTGTTGGTTGTGGCAGCGAATGCAGGCGGTGCACCAGCGTTAAATCTAACAACAGCAATGTTCTGCACGCCTATTGAAGCATTAGTTGGAATGTAGAGTCCGCAAATCGTGAATGTTGTTGGTGCGGTGAAATGGTATCCTCTAACCCATTGCGTGAAAGTCGCCGTTTGAGGTCCAACAGGAACTTGTGTTTGTGAACTCAATAATTGAGTAAAAATCACAAACAGGTAAAAAATGAAAATTTTTTTCATTCGAATAAATTTATTTTAACTAATAAGCTGTAACAATATCGTTTCTGTTAATGAATGCCTGAATTATTTCATTAGAATGAGCTTCCATCCATAATTTTATTTGCTTTTCTTCGTTGGGAGAAAGTGGGCCTGAAGTACTCAATATTTGCGGAAAATCTTTTCTCTTTACAATTACAGAAGCCTCCTGGTTCTTTCCGTTAGGATTCAAAATGAAATCCACAATTGCAGAATATCCTTTATCCCAATCATAAGTATATCCGCTGGTATACCTGTCTGAAGGAGGAATTCTATCATCTGAGTTATTTATTGCTTGCTGGCATAAACCAAAAAAATTAATACCTGAGGTGAATACCAATAGTAGGAGGATTTTTTTCATGAATTAGGACTAAAAACTTATAGTAAAGTTAAAATAACTAAAAATGAAAAACAACAATTAATTCGATAATTAACAATTTAACAATAAATCAAATTAGAATAAAAGTTATCTCAAACCTTCAATGATTTTTCTTGCTCGATTCGCATAAAAACTATTTTTATCCACGATAGCTTTAAGAATTACAACCCCATCTTCTTTTTTATTAAGATTAACAAGTGCCTGAGCAAGATAAAATTCAGCTTCTTCACTAAAAGGATTTAGCTCAACGTCGAGAGATTTATGAAAATAAACTTCAGCCTGCTCAAAATTTCCGTTAGAAAACTCACTCATAGCAATATAGAAAAGTGCATTTACGTCATCTTTATTTGTATTCAACAACTCGGAAAAGTAATTCTTGGATGATTTAAAATTGTTTTCAGAAAATGCTTTTATGCCATTTTTTAAAATTTCCGTTATTGGTACTTCATACAAATCCCCATAAGATTCAATTTCCCAATTTTTTCTAGCTGTTAAATCAGAAAATTTTGCCTCATTACCTACATTTAGTTCAATTTCTAATCCTCCGGGTTTAAAGTAATATTTATGATAATTTGCTATTTTCACCCCATTAATGAAAATAATATTTAGTTGAGATTTTTTAATTGTTGTATTTTCATTGTTACCTTTTAAATCCAAAACTCTTGTTTCTAAATTTTCTATGTTTTCCAATTGAAATTGGTCAATATCGGAATGTTCAGCTTCTGTGATTTTTTCGGAGGGTTGCTTTATAAATTTTTCATCTTTCCAGGTTGTTCTTATTTCATGTTTTTGAGTAGAGGAATAATCGTTTTTTTCTCTTTCAAATGAAATTTCCGAAAATCCATATAGTGAATTTCTGGGGACGTAATTTTTAATTAAATTGTTTTTGCTTTTAACTTTCAGGCCTGAGAAAAAAAAGATAAAACCTGCAATAACAGCAACAAACAATAAAAAAAATTGGAAAATCCAAAAACGGTTAAATAACCTTGTATTATTGGAAAAAGACTTTTTCAAACCAATAACATCACTTTGTTGAACGGCTATTTTTTCCTCTCCCAATTCAGACAGGTAATCTAATTCATTATGACTGCTGTAAATATTATTTCCTTTTGATTTCATTTTATGCCGCCGATGATTTTTTTTTAATTACTTCAAATAAAAATAACTTAAGGTTTCTTTTTCCATTCTGTATATTACTTTTTACCTCATTCAATGAATAGCCCGTCTCTTTACTGATCTCCTGATAGGATCTTTCCTTAAGGAAAAACAATTCAATACATATCCTTTGTCTTTCCTTAAGTTCTTTCAATCCTGTATTTAGATGATTCAACATATCTTCATCGGAAACAGCTAAAATTTTATTCTCCTCCTCCTCTACCGGCATTTCATATTCAAATTCGTAATAGGATTCATGCCTACTTTTTAGTGATTTATTTTTTCTTAGTTCAGAAATACAATGATTCCTTACAACAAAGCTCAACCATCCCTTGAAATTTATAGGCTCATAAGTTTTAAGATTTACAATCAATTTATTGAAAATCTGCATCACAGCATCTTTAGACGCTTCTTTGTCCTCAAGATAAAAGATACAAGCTCCTAACATCTTTTTTGCATAGCGATTAAAAATTTCTTCAATTAATCTCATGTCTTGGCAAGATCTGTACTCAGATAAAATTTCTTCATCAGATAAATTTGAATATGACTTTTTTCTGAATAGAAACATGATTTAAAGAATGCTTAACTAAAAGACGCAAGAGCGCGTATATTCCACAAAAAATTATTGGATAACGATTTTATGGGTAAAACCGCCCTTCAGCGTATTGATTTTGATACTATAAATGCCGGAGGAAAAATTTTTAATGTCTATTTCGGTTTGTTTGGAATCCATTAGTAAAGATTGATAACAGCACTTTCCGTTTATATCATAAATCTGTATTGAAACCTCACCAATAACTTCTGTCCCAAAATCTATATACACTTTTTCAGTAGTGGGATTTGGGAAAATCACAGGCTCATCAGAATGATTAATAATTTCATATTTTCCGACGTCGGTATTACACAAAAAAGCAGCAATAAAAAACTTTGATTTAAAATTCCAATTATTGGGTTCATCAAATGAATGCCACGTTGAGTCTATCCATTGTTCATACGCTGTATTTGTAACAACATTTTTTGTTGAAGTATAGACAACCACAGTGTCTGATTGTGGACTATCGTAAATGAATCCGTCAAGACCAAAATAAAAATTTCCCTGAATCGGTATAGGCTGGCTGAACATCAAAGAAGTGTATAAAGTGTCCGGTGTAATGTCTGAAACATAAAAAGATTCACTGGCGATTTTTGTTTTGGGATACCCCCCTACTCCATCATCATCCCAAACAGCAATACTCATTTGACTGCTGTCTCCGCCATCCTTTGCTTTTGCAAAATAGAAAATCCCTCCCAAAAGCTGATATCCGGAAGTATAAGTACCTGTAAAGAATTTTTCGGCTTTACTGATGTCTTTATAACTGTTGGTTCCTGAAACATAGCCCCAATTTCCAGTTCCGGTGTTTGTATAAACTACAGCAGTATCTGTGCTAAAATTTACATTACAGGAACTGTCACAAATCGGATTGATAAATTCAGGAGATGGTAGCGGCAATCTTATTCTATCCAAAATAAAATTTCCGGTCTTTTGAGAAAAACAATTGAATGCCAAAAGAATAATGAATAAAGAAAAATATTTTTTCATTGTATGCAAAGATACTCTTTTACTTTTTCAGAGTGAAAAAACATTTTTTGTGGAAAATTTATTTAGTTACGTCTTAACATCAAAGCCTGCAGGAAAAATTTAACTTTTAAAATTCCAAATTATGAAAAACACATTAAAAATGATTTTGGTAATACAATTAATTACCTTCTCACTAAACCTAAAAGCGTCCGGAGAAATACGTGGAAAAATAACTGACGAACAGGGAAATCCTGCAATGGGAGCAATTATCAGAATAATAGCCGGAAATCATGAAGTAAGCGGCACTGCCTCTGATATGGATGGTAAATATTCTATCAAACCTATTGAACCTGGGACCTATGATCTAATGATAATTTTCCCTCAGTACAAACCATTAAAAATTGAAAACGTACTGGTAAAAAACGAAGATGTGACTTATGTTGACGCAGAAATTAAACCTTACGGCCTTGACTCTATGATAGAAGTAAAAGGATACGTTAAACCAGCCGTAGATGTTGGCGTAGTAGACATGAAAACAATCGGAACTGAAGAAATGGCAAGAATGGCTGTTAGCCGCGGAGACATTAATTCTGCGCTTGTAAATGTTTCCTCAGATGTCTATCAAGATCCTAACGACGGTTTATTATATGTACGAGGTGCAAGAAAAGACGCCACTCAATATATCATTGATGGAGAGAAAATGATTGGCAGTATGAATGTACCGGCAACTTCAATTCAAAGTGCGTCTATAGTAACAGGAGGACTCCCTGCACAATACGGAGATTTGACAGGCGGACTGGTAATAATCAATACAAAAGATTATTTCAGCGGGATGAGGGAAAAAAACAAATGGATAAGGGACAGAGAAGAAAGAAAGGGGCAAAAATTAGCGGAGGAAACCAAAAGAAAAAATGCTGAAAAACGAGCTAAAGAAATAGAAGAACAAAAACAGCAGTTGGAAAAGGAAAAGAAAAAATAATCAATCAGATCAAATCAAAAAGTGTACTAACGCCAGCCGTTCTTTCCGTGCAAAAAGCCTCAGCATAACGCGCCCCGATAGGTCTTCCAAAAACAGACATTTTCGCAAAAACATTCTCGAGAAACTCCGGTGATGAAATCGGAGTTTCCGGTTCTGTTGAGTCAGGTTTATAAAACTGAGAAGCGTATGCAAGTATGCTCTGTTGTTTTTTATCTGCGTGTTCTGAAATATCTATCACAAAATCTGGTTGCATGAACCGATCCTGAACATAATGATAAACTGCCTTAGGTCTCCAAGCATCTTGATTTTTACCATCATTTGAAGTTTCAACTTTAAACAATCCTGACAAAAAACAAGCATCCGCAACCAGCCTACCCGCTCGAGCATGGTCAGGATGACGATCGCTGGTAGCGTTACAAAGCACAATTTCAGGCTGGTATTTTCTTATCATTTGAACCACCTTTAACTGATGCGTTTCATCATTCTGAAAAAAACCGTCTTTCATGTTAAGGCATTCACGGGCATGAATTCCCATTATTAATGAAGCTGCTTCCGCCTCTTTTTTTCTCAACTCGGCATTTCCTCTGGTTCCTAATTCTCCTTGAGTGAGATCTATAACTGCAATTTTTTTCCCTAATGAAATATGCTTAACAATGGTTCCACTGCAACTTAGCTCAACGTCGTCAGGATGTGCACCAAAAGCGAGAATATCAACCTTCATGTTTATTTTTTCAAAGACCTAATAATACTTCTTCAGGTTGCTTCCCTCCAAACAACATTCTTGAAGGATTTTCCAACATCTCCTTAACCTTAACCAGAAACCCTACACTTTCACGGCCGTCAATGATTCTGTGGTCGTAACTCAAAGCAACATACATCACAGGACGAATTTCTACCTTACCGTTTACAGCAACAGGGCGTTCAACTACGTTGTGCATTCCAAGAATTGCGCTTTGAGGAGGATTGATAATCGGAGTACTCAACATAGAACCAAACACTCCGCCGTTAGTAATGGTAAACGTTCCGCCTTGCATCTCTTCAATGGATAATTTCCCATCACGAGCCTTAATGGCAAGATTTTTTATACCATTTTCTATTTCAGCAAGTGACATGGTTTCTGCGTTACGAAGTACAGGAACCATCAACCCTTTAGGTGCGCTTACAGCTATTCCAACATCACAATAAGAATAAGAAACTTGTTCTTCTCCGTCAATCATTGAATTTACAGCCGGAAAATGATAGAGTGCCTCACAAACTGCTTTTGTAAAAAATGACATGAAACCAATATTGGTTCCATAAACCTCTTTGAATTTATCTTTGTATTTTGCTCTGATGGAATAAATCGCACTCATATCTACTTCGTTAAAAGTGGTGAGCATGGCTGTTTCATTTTTTACGGCAACCAAACGTTTAGAAAGCGTTTTTCTCAGAGAAGTCATTTTGTTGCGCTTTACTTCTCGAGTACCCTGCCATGAGTTGGATAAAACTTCTTGTACTCCAGGAATTCCTCTGCTTAGGGCGTTCAGAACATCCTGTTTTGTAATTCTTCCATCCTTACCAGTTCCGCTTATTCCGCCTTTGATGTTATTTTCAGACATCATTTTAGCAGCAGCTGGAGAAGGAGTACCTGTAGCATAAGTTTTAACCTCAGCTTTTTTCTCCTCAGGCTTTTTAATTTCTTCCTTTTTTGGTTCGGGTTTTACAGGCTCAGCCTTTGGGGCAGCCGCTTCCGGCTGAACTGAGGTGTCAATTTTTACAATGGTATCGCCAACCTTAACAGTATCACCTGCTCCCGCCAACAATTCAATCTTTCCTGACTCAGGAGCTGTAATTTCAAGTGTTGCTTTATCAGAATCAATGGTGCCGATTACGTCGTCTTTTTCAACTACATCTCCCGACTGTTTTAGCCATGAGTTGATGGTAACCTCGGTGATACTTTCACCCGGACTTGGAACTTTAATTTCTACTATTGCCATTGTGAATTATTATTTGAAAATTATTTTACCATTACTTTTTGAAATACTGAAGACAAAATTTCTTCGGTCTCATGTGCGTGCTTTTTAGCATAACCGGTTGCAGGACTTGCGGCTTCATCTCGTCCTTTGTAAACTAATTGTACCTCATCCCACCAATGCTTAACGAATCTCCAGGCACCCGCATTCTCCGGCTCTTCCTGAACCCATAAATATTCTTTCGCCTTATTATATTTCTTTATAATTGCATTAAGCTGATTTTTCGGGAAAGGATAAATCTGTTCCAATCTAACAATTGCCACATCCTCTGCTCCTTCTTTTTGCCTGCGTTCCTCAAGGTCATAATAAATTTTTCCCGAACAGAAAACAATACGCTTAACATTCTTAATATCAGCATTCGCATCATCAATTACCTCATGAAAAAAATCATCTGTAAAATCTTTTAACTTACTAACGCAAGACGGATAGCGTAATAATTTTTTAGGGGTGAAGCAAACCAATGGCTTCCTGAATGGTTGCTTAATTTGCCTTCTGAGAACGTGGAATTGTTGAGCCGGTGTGGTTGTATTTACAACCTGAATGTTATTCTCTGCGCACAGCTGAAGAAAACGCTCCATACGAGCCGAAGAATGCTCAGGACCTTGCCCTTCGTATCCGTGTGGCAGAAGCATTACCAATCCATTCATTCGTTTCCACTTATACTCAGCGGCCGCAAGGTATTGGTCAATGATAATCTGAGCACCATTGAAAAAATCACCGAATTGTGCTTCCCAGATGGTTAAAATGTTTGGTGAGGCAAAAGCATAACCATATTCAAATCCCAAAACAGCATACTCACTTAGATGAGAATTGTAAATCATTAGATTACCGGGAGCACCAAAATTATTTAATGGAGTATATTCCTCCTCGCTATCTTCTACTTTAACTACCGCGTGACGGTGAGAAAATGTTCCACGCTCCACATCCTGACCGGAAAAACGAACATGATGCCCTTCCTGCATTAGTGTCGCATATGCCATTAATTCACCCATAGCCCAATCGTAATTGTCATTTTGGATCATGGCCG
The DNA here is from genome assembly GCA_046302135.1 of Bacteroidota bacterium. GTDB lineage: Bacteria > Bacteroidota > Bacteroidia > B-17B0 > Aurantibacillaceae > AM-1111. The sequence continues at coordinate 8,763 of JBKCIQ010000065.1, forward strand.
CTCGGTCATCAAAAATTTTCTGAATCTTGTTGAAGAATTTTTTTCCGGAAGGAAGAACAGTTGTTTTTTTTGCAATATCAAGAAATGTATCTTTCTTAATGGATGTGTTCACAGATTTCTCAAAGCTTTTTTCATTTGCCTGCTGAATTCCGCTCCAATTCCCATCTAAAAAAGAGGTGACCTTTGCTTTTTCAACTTGCTTTGCTTCCATTAAATCTTTTTCTAGCAAAGCTTTAAAATCTTTCTCGTCTTGTTTTGCTTCTTCAAGCGAAACACTTCCTTCTGCCGCTAATTTCTTTGCGTAAATTTCTCTTGGATTAGGATGTGATGCAATTGCTTTGTACAAAAGCGGCTGAGTGAAACGAGGCTCATCACCTTCGTTGTGTCCATATTTTCTATAGCAAAGTAAATCAATGAAAACATCCCTGTGAAACGTTTCACGGAACTCCATTGCTAATTTTGAAACGTAACACATTGCTTCGACATCATCTCCATTCACATGAAATACAGGTGACAAAGTTACTTTGGCAATATCTGTACAGTAAGTTGAAGAACGTGCATCCAAATAATTTGTGGTAAAACCAACTTGATTGTTTACAACGATGTGAATGGTACCACCGGTTTTGTAAGCATCCAACTGGCTCATCTGAATCACTTCATAAACGATTCCCTGACCTGCAATTGCCCCATCACCATGTAAGAGAATCGGACAAACTTTTTTATTGTCACCATTGTGAAAATTATCGATTTTCGCTCTACAAATTCCTTCCACAACAGGATCGACAGTTTCAAGATGTGAAGGATTGGGAGTTAAACTGATGTGTAATTTTTTACCATGTTCTGTTACGCGGTCAGAGGAGTAACCCATGTGATATTTTACATCTCCGTCAAATAGTGAGTCTTCACTTTCTCTACCTTCAAACTCAGTAAAAATGTCTTTGTAAGATTTGTTCATGATGTTGGCAAGAATGTTGAGACGCCCGCGGTGAGCCATACCTATCACATAATCTTCAACACCTAGATCACCACCTACCTCCATCAAAGTATGAATGGCAGGAATTACAGCCTCGCCACCCTCAAGAGAAAATCTTTTTTGCCCCACATATTTTGTAGCAAGAAAGCTTTCGAACGCAACAGCCTGTGTTATTTTATGTAAAATACCTTTTTTCTCTTCTTTAGTGAATGATGGGCGATTTTTAATTTTCTCCATTTTATCCTGTAGCCATTTTACAACTGCAGGTTCACGCATGTAAACATATTCAACGCCAATGCTCTCGCAATAGGTAGCGTTCAAATGAGCAAGTATGTCTTTAAGCTTTGCATCTCCGATTCCAATCTCATTTCCTGCATGAAAAACGGTTTCAAGATCTTTATCGTTTAAGCCAAAATTTTCTAAATCCAATGTCGGATGATACTTTCTTCTTTCACGAACAGGGTTGGTTTTAGTAAACAGATGTCCCCTTTGGCGATAACCTTGTATCAGTGCTAAAACCTTAAGTTCTTTAGATACATTTTCCGGAACTGTTCCTCCTGATGAAGAATCAAAATTGGCTTTTGCGAATTCAAAACCTTTAAAAAAATCCTGCCAGCTTTTATCAACTGATTCAGGGTCATTCAAAAATTTACTAAAAAGATCCTCAACAGCGTTTGGATCACTGTTTCCTAAATAAGAAAATTTATCCATGCTTACTTAATTTTTCTATTGATGCGAAGATAGGAAATTAGTGTGTGGGAATTCATAATATTTACAAAAAAACAAGGTATGTTTAAGAACGAAGCACAAAAAATTTCATCAGCTGATAAACAATTTATAATTTTACACTATGAAATATTTGCTTCCGCTGTTTATACTGTTATTTTCAATCAACGGCAAATGTCAAACTTCTTCAGGAGAGGCACGTCTCAAAGGAATTATTGCTCAAAAAATTGAATACAATAAACTCACAGATGGAGAATATGACGGTTACCGAGTAAAAATTCATTTTGGAAGTGACCGGGATGCCGCCCAAACTATAAAAAGTACATTTTTGGACCTCTTTAATGATGTACCGGTTTATGAAAAATACATTCAGCCAAATTTTACCGTACTTGTTGGTGATTTCCGAACCAAACTCGAAGCTTACGAGTTTATGAAAATTGTACAAGGCGATTTTCCCTCCGCATTTATTGTGAAGGATAAAATAAAACCAATTAATTTTAAAGAGGAAACTGTAAGTAAAGCAGACTAAAAATTCTTATTGAAGTTGTACAGTTTTTTGAACTGTTTCTTTTTCTTCCAGCTTAATAATTCCGGTTGCAACCTTAACTCCCTTAATTGCTTTTACATCCAGGATTGCAGGTAATTTGAATTTAAATTCAACGGTGCCATCACTTGCAGTTACACCTTCAGCCTTTAGGTCTGCTACAACAGGTCCGCTTGCAGTACTTACATTGGCAAATAATTGAACTTTTGCATCGCCAACCAATGTAACGCCATCAATGTCAACAACCTTAATTACGGCCTTACAAGATTTATCATGATCGCAACCTGTAAACAACATAATTAACAGGGTGGCAAAAAAAGTTGTATATAAAATTTTCTTCATGAGATTAATTTTTCTCAGATGCAGTTTAAACATCAAATTTAATAAATTTACCAAAGAATGCAAAAAATACTGCTGATATTTTTAATTCCTGTAAGCGCCTACCTACTTCGCTGCAGTAAAGCATCAAAATATGAAAAAGTTTCCAAAAGAGATTTTGAAACCAATACGTCAACTCCCTTTCATATTCCGGATAATGAGGCCCTAATTGAGATTCAAACAGAATTCGGAAATATAAAATGCAGACTCTACAATGAAACCCCTCTGCACAGAGACAATTTTTTAAAACTTGCCGAAGGAAAATATTTTGACAGCTTACTGTTTCACAGGGTTATTAAAAATTTTGTGATACAGGGCGGTGATCCTGACTCTAAAAAAGCCACAAAAGAAAAAGTTTTAGGAGACGGTGGGCCAGGTTATAACATTCCTGCAGAATTATTACCGGCTAAATATTTTCATAAGAAAGGCTCGTTGGCTGCGGCTAGGGAAAGCGATGACATTAATCCAAAAAAAGAAAGCAGTGGTAGTCAGTTCTATATCGTCCAGGGTAAAATTCAAGATGATGCGTCATTAATCATGAATGAAAAAAGAATAAATCGTCCGTTGCTACAAAAAATAACTGATAGCCTTTTGAATTTACCTGAAAACGCAAGAATAAAATCCGGCTGGATGAAAGCACGTGAAGAAAAAGGCAATAAGGATTCATTGATTTTTTTCAAAAAAATTATTGATTCTATTTCAGAACCTCACTTTAAAAATCGAATAAAATACGAAATTCCTCAAAATCAGAGATACGTTTATAAGAAAATAGGCGGCACACCACATTTAGACTCTCATTATACTGTATTTGGAGAAGTATATGAAGGTCTGGATGTTCTCGATAAAATAATAATTCAGGAAACAGATAAAAATGACAGGCCTTTAACAGATGTTAGAATGCGGGTAAGGATAATCAGAAGAAATAAATGAAAAGGAAACTCACATCATTATCTGATTAAATTACCCTAAATTTTGATTAATTTCGCCGACCGCTTTTAAGAATCATGGAATACAATTTTAAAGACATTGAAAAAAAATGGCAGGAGAAATGGGCTAAAGAAAAAACTTTTTGCGCCATTAATAATTCAAAAAAAGAAAAATATTATGTTTTAGACATGTTCCCTTATCCATCTGGAGCGGGGCTTCATGTCGGACATCCTTTAGGTTATATTGCTTCTGACATTGTCGCTAGATTCAAGAGGCATTGGGGCTTCAATGTTCTTCATCCAATGGGTTACGATTCGTTTGGCCTTCCCGCAGAGCAATATGCCATTCAGACCGGTCAGCATCCGGCAATTACAACAGAAGAAAACATCAGCAGGTACAGAAAGCAATTGGATAAAATTGGCTTTTCCTATGACTGGGAAAGAGAAGTAAGAACAAGCGATCCTGAGTATTACAAATGGACACAATGGATTTTCATAAAGCTTTTTCATTCTTGGTATAATCATACTACCAATAAAACTGAACCTATTCAGACCCTAATAAATATTTTTGAAACTGAAGGATTTCACGATTCACATGACGAAATTCTTACAGGAAATATTGAACATGAGATTTCATATTTCACTCCGGAAGAGTGGAGTTCTTTTAATGAAACAAAGAAAAATGAAATTCTGATGAACTTCAGAATTGCCTATTTGGGAGAAGCGTTTGTAAACTGGTGTCCTGCATTGGGTACTGTTCTCGCTAACGATGAAGTTAAAGACGGGTTAAGTGAAAGAGGAGGATATCCGGTTGAAAGGAAATTAATGAAACAATGGAGCATGAGAATTACTCCATATGCTCAAAGGCTACTGGATGGGTTAGAAAATTTAGATTGGAGTGATAGTATTAAAGAGGCGCAACGCTATTGGATAGGTAAATCTGAAGGGGGAGGAATCCGTTTTAAGTTAGATGATGCGCAATATACAGGTGAGAATTTAGAGATTGAGGTTTTTACCACACGACCTGATACAATTTTCGGAGTTTCATTTATTACCCTTGCACCTGAACACGAATTGGTAGATAAATTAACTACTAACGAGAGGCGTGAGCAGGTAGAAAAATATGTAATTACTTCAAAGAACCGAAGCGAGAGAGAAAGACAATCAGATGTAAAATCTGCGAGCGGAGTGTTCACGGGCTCATATGTAATACATCCTTTCTCGGGCAAAAAAATTCCTGTATGGATAGGTGACTATGTACTTGTTGGGTATGGTACGGGAGCCGTTATGGGTGTTCCGGCACACGATAGCAGGGATCACAATTTTGCATTGCATTTTGGTCTTGAAATTTTACCCGTTATCAAAGCGCCGGAGGAATGGGACTACAAAACAGCATCCTTCGACAGCAAGGAAAGCATTTGTATTAATTCTGAATTTTTAGACGGATCAAAATACCAAGAAGCTTGCAAAAAAATTATTACTGAAGCTGAGCGTCAAGGATTTGGAAAAGGTAAAATAAATTACAGGTTAAGAGATGCTGTTTTTGGTCGTCAAAGATATTGGGGCGAACCTATACCCATTTTTTATAAAAATGGAATACCTCATACACTACCTGAATCGGAGTTACCATTGGTTTTACCTGAGGTAGACAAATTCCTTCCTACTGAAACAGGCGAGCCACCATTAGCAAGAGCTAAGGATTGGAAATATAAAGGAGAATTTGAATACGAACATACCACCATGCCCGGTTGGGCTGGAAGTTCGTGGTACTTTTTAAGGTATATGGACGCTAAAAACAAAGACGCAATTGTTTCAAATGATGCGGTAAATTATTGGGGTAATGTTGATCTGTACTTAGGCGGAAGTGAACATGCTACAGGACACTTGTTGTATGTTAGGTTTTGGAGTATGGCATTATATGACTTGGGGTTTATTACTAATGCAGAACCTGCAAAAAAGCTGATCAACCAAGGCATGATTCAGGGAACTTCTTGTCTTATTAATCGCGTAAACGGAACAAATAAGTTCGTTTCATCCGGACTTAAAAAAAATTACCAGACCACACCCGTTCACATAGATGTCAGCCTTGCTGAGAACAACATTGTCAACATAGAAAAATTAAAAAAATGGAGAGATGATTTTTCATCTTCTGAATTCGAACTTGAAAACGGAAAGCTGATCTGTGATAATCAGGTTGAGAAAATGGGAAAACGATATCACAATGTTGTAAATCCCGATGAAATGTGCGAAGCATTTGGCGCAGATACATTAAGACTATACGAAATGTTTCTCGGCCCACTTGAGTTATCAAAACCATGGAACACCAACGGGATTACAGGAGTTTATTCCTTCCTTAAAAAATTATGGAAACTATTTTACTTTAAATCTACGGATGGTAAAATTTGTATTAGCGAAGAAGAACCCGGAAAAGATGAACTTAAAACTCTTCATAAAACCATCAAAAAAATAACTGAAGAAATTAATCGGTTTGCATTTAATACCAGCGTTAGTAATTTCATGATTTGTGTAAATGAACTAACCGAACAAAAATGTAATAAGAGAAAAATTCTCGAACCGCTTTTGATTTTGATCTCACCTTACGCCCCACACATTACAGAAGAACTTTGGGAACAATTGGGTCATACAGGAACTATTTCAACCGAAAAGTGGCCGGAATTCAATCCTGAATTCCTTGTTGAATCAGCTTTTAATTACCCCGTATCCTTTAATGGAAAAACAAGACTGTATTTAGAACTTTCTTTGAGTTTAACCAAAGAAGAGATTGAATCGGAGGCCTTATCCAGAGATGAGGTTAAAAAATACCTTGGAGATAATAACCCAAAAAGAATTATTGTTGTTCCGGGTAAAATAATCAATATCGTGATTTAGTACCTTATTTTCATAAAAACAATAAATTTTAACCCAAAATATAGTTTTATATTACTGTGCTTTTTGGTTAACTTTACTTTCGATAACTAGATAAAAAATGAAAAAAGTTCAACACATTGAATCGTTCGCTGTAAAATACATTACATTGTTTTTTATTTTTTTTACGGTCGGAAGTCAACTGATTGCTCAAAAAAAACTTAACACAGAAAAACTAGATGATGCAGTCGGAGTTTTGATTACTTATGACAAAAACAACAATCTATTAGGTAGTTCCGGATGTTTTTGCATTGACCCAAATGGATATTTCTACAGCAACTATAAATTTTTAAAACATTGTGACAGAGCTGAAGTCAGGCTTGGCAACGGAGAAACTTATAAGGTCACTAAAATAGTTGCAATGAATGAAAATAAAGACCTTGTAAAATTTCAGGTTAAAAAGACCGGCTCGCAAGAGATGCCGTTCCTTGAAATTGAAACCAAAGAAGTAAAAAAAGGAATAGATGCCGTATCATTATTACCTGCCTTCAACTCATTATTCATGGATAAATATTCCCATGGTTATATTTATAACATTTATACAGATGACATCACAGGTCTTAAAAGGTTTAAAGCCGACAAGTCCACGCCATTATTAATTGGTGGTTGCCCACTAATAAATGCTTATGGTCGTGTAATTGGTATTACATCACCTAAAAGTTTTGAAAATTCAAATTCTGATCAGGTTGATTGGGCAATTGCAATTGATGAATTTGAAAAAATTAAAACTGTTAGCATGTTGAAGTTTGGCGAAGAAAACACTAGCTCATATAATTGTTCCTTTTATGCTGTAAGCGATTTGCAAAAAAATGATATTTCACTTTTTGTTGATGACAGTTATTTAGGAGATTTTGAAAAAGTAAACTTTGACGGTATATCTAACTGTAATGCAGGTGAGGCAATCAAAAAAAATCTTGCTGAAGGTAAGCATTCGTTTTTAGCCTATGAACATTCTACGGGTTCAATTTGGAAAGGTGATTTTTTTTCTGCAAAAAATGACAGTTGTAATTTAATTGCAATTCCGAACTCAGCATCGGCAGTATCTAAAAAAGTGAATTTAGATCGTTATGATCAGGAAGGTGTGCAAATGAACAAGGCAATTGATGTTTCAAATCAAAACAATACAACAACAAATAATAATCAGGCGAGTTCCGGCAATGGTAACAACCCTAAAAAACCGAATTCAAAACCATTTGGTGATTTTAAAAATTATTTAAGATTTGACATGGGGTTTGAGCATCAGAATTTTATGGCACATAACGGTTGGCCAACCTATGCGTTAGCACTTCAGTTTGAGAAAAATTTTGAAGGAACGCCGTTTTCCAGGAATTACAGAATAAGCGTCGGAATGAATGACAGCTCAGATTTTTACTTACACATGCCTGCAGGTCCTTTGGCCGGATTAATTTTATTAATGTTAATGAATAGTCAGCAGGATTATTGTTCCGGCGTAGCCGCGAGCACATTACTTTTTATTTTACCTGACGGTTTTGCAGTTTCTCCAATTAAAAATGAAAAAATGGAGTTAGGTATTTATGCAAATTTTCTTGGTATCGATATTTGTAAAACAAATAGAATTAAACCGACAGGTGGTACCTACTCGCCAATTGATTATGCGCCCGATTTTGGAGCAAGATTTAATTATTATTTTAACGATAAGCTTTATCTTTTCTCCAGGGTTTCCGGTAAATATTCTACCATTTTTGCAGGCTGGGGAGCACAAGCTACAGTAGGCATTGGGTTTGAATTTGAAAAATAGACTAAGATGTTTTCTAATTGTAGAAAATCTGATATTTAGTTTCCTCAAATTTTTCTAAGCAAGCCAAATTCTAATAATACAAACGCATACCGTTTATAGTTAATAGATCCTTTCCTAATTTAATAATTGGTTCATTCCTTAATTAAAACCATTTTTGCTAAGAGAGTGTTACGCTATTTTTATTGATAAGAATAAAATAAATTTTACAGCCTAATTAAAAAAGATTCTATAACTAAATCTGTAACCAACAACCACCTTTGACGTTAAATCAAAAAATTGTTAGTTATGGGACATACAGAAACTGTTTTTTTCAGAAATTTTAAATTAAAATTTATTACGTTTTTGCTCATTATATTCTATTCAGGAATGTTTAAGGTATTATCTCAAAATAAAACTACAACAGAAAAATGGTTATTTCATAAAGGCAATTTGAAAAATGTTTTTGTTAACTCTAATCACAATAATCTTGAAATATTAAGATTATATGATGATGAATATTACGAATATTTATTGTACAGATATACATTCACAGATAAATCATACTGTACTGTTAAACGCGATGTTGGCACCTACAGTTTAAAAGGAAAACACTTAAGCCTTCATAAACCCAAACGCAAAAACATATTCAGTAAAAGTTATCTTAATGAATATGTATATATAGCTAAAAGAGGAATTTATAGCTCCACCATCAAATCTATAGTAAATAAAAGCAAGCCTATTATGAAGAATGAAAAAACTGAAGATTATTCAATGGCGTTTTACATCGACCCTAAAACCAATATAATAGTAAATAATCAGGGAGCAGAAAAGAAAATAGACCTAAAGGACCTTGCTGTAACTCTCACGCGCTTTTGTAAAACCGAAAAGGAAAAGGTTAATTGCTTAATAAAATTTATACACAATTCTATTGATTACGACCACGTCGGTTATGTTACGGGAAAATATGCTCATCATCAAAAAAATACAGTCGATATTTTAGCGAGTGCCAAAAGAATTGCCAATTGTCAGGGGTTTTCTTACGCTTTGGAGGTGCTTTGTAAAAATATTGACATTGAGTGTAAGGAAGTAGATGGATATGTTAAGGTAACTAAAATTAATCCGGCACTAAAAGGAGAATACCATGCCTGGAATAAAGTTAGGGTAGATGGTAAAGAAGAACTGCATGACATAACATGGGCAGATAATGGATCTTTTAAGTGGATTAATGTGGATCCCGAACTCATGATTCATAGTCATTTTCCGGACAAAATTGAAGATCAATTAACAGAACATCCCATTACTATGGATGAGTTTATTTCACGGCCCATACTGTACCCTGAGTCGGCCAAAAATCAATACCTGAATTTTTTTCCTAAAGCGGGTACAAACTTTTGTGATAGTGTATTTTGCGTAACGCTTAACGGTAAGGCTGAAAATGTGAGTGTTTATGAACTCATAAATTCATCTACTTCTAGTTTTTACTCTTATTCACAAGAAAGAATAGCACATGTTTCAGTGAGTATGCAAGATGATAAAACCACTATTAAAATTCCATTATCAAAAACAGAAACTGTAATAGAAATTTGCACCAATGGAATTTCTTTGACTTACAGAGTTGTAAAAGGGACTAGAGAAGATTTGTATACACATTACATAAAAAATCTGAAAAAGAAAGATGTTAACTCCTACGTAAAGGCAATTGTTTCTTCTATTCTAATGAACGACGAAAAAAAATTAATAGAGCTGGTTGGAGAGGATAACAATGTTTTTTGGGACAAAAACAAAAAATTAAATCAGAAATTTATTAAACTATTCAATAATTGGGATGGATCAATAAACAAATCACAAAGTGAATATGTAATGTCCGTACAAATAACAAGTGATATGAAATCTACAAGAACAACCTCAAAGTGGGAGTTGGTTAATAAAGTTTACCTTGGGAAAAATTATCTTAATTGGAAAGAAACAGACAAAGGATTTCAAATTGTGAGTGCGAATTAGGTGAATGTTAAACTCCACAACAGAAATATTGATAATTTATTCTAGAATAAAAAAATCAACTCTCCTTTACCAGCTTAGTTCTAAAGATCTTTTCTCCAACTTGAACATTGATGAAATAAACGCCGGATTCTAATTCTGAAATGTTAACTGTTTCTTTGTTTTTGCCAGATGTGAGTACGCGCTGCGTTTGTATGATCTGCCTTCCACGTACATCGTACAGCATAATGGTCATTTGAGCCTTTTCTCTCACGAACATTTCCATTTGAAAGCTTTGATTGGCAGGATTCGGAAATATCTTGATTGAACTAGCGTCAATCTCGGAAATTCCTACACCAACAGGAGGAGCCGGAATATTTCTAATGTTTGAACGAGTAGTGTTGATAATACCTCGTGAACTTGTACATGAAACAGGATTGATCACTTCAATAAAGTATTTTAGCGTATCGCCTTGCGGTGGATTGATATCATACCATAATCCAAACCCGTTGTTAACAACAGAGTCAACCAAAGACCAATTGTTTGAGGTATGATAACGCCAAACGTAATATTTATTATAGTTAATGTCCTCAGTCTGATCCCAACTCAATTTAAAAATTGTATCGTTTATTTTACCCACATAAAGGTTCATTGTTTTTGGGTTTTCTAGCTCTATACTTTCATTTCCGCAAGAGTCTACATAACTTATTTTGTATCTCCATCCTCTTGTTGAAGGATTTGCAACCGTGTCATGGTATTCTCCTGCGCTGTCAAACGGCATGGTGTGTATTTTGAGGTATGATTCGTAAATACTGCTTTCCCTGTAAATATTGTATTCCTTTATGCCATTTGAAACAGGAGGTTTTTCCCAATATAAAATATTTGTATTGGTGGCTGTGTCAACGGTAACTAAGCAAATATCAGGTAGTGTATTTCCTGATGCATCAGCAACACTTACGGTGTCTAAGTTTGAACAACCATCGTTTCCTGTTACAAGTACGCTGTATGTACCGGGTGAAAGATTGGAAAGGTCTTCCGTTATGGCACCATTACTCCATTGAAATAAGTAAGGTATTGAGTTTCCGGTAACAGTCAAATCAATACTTCCGTTTGCATTATTACCACAACCACCAGATGCTGTGGAGGATAAATTTAATCCGGGTCCAAACGAATCTGTTGGCAGTATTACTGAAGAAGTAAAACTACAGTTGTTAGCGTCTGTAACAGTTAATGTATAAAATCCACTTGCTAAATTTACAGCTGTGGAGGATGACTGTGAGCCTGCATTTGCCGACCACAAATAATTATACGGAGAGTTACCTCCTGTAACAGTTGCGGAAATATTACCGTCACTATTACCACAATTAGCAGGTGTATTTGAAAAACTTATAACAATTGGATCCGGTTCTGTAACTGTATAGGAAGCATTTACGACACAGCCGGTAGGATCAGATAATACCAGATCATAGACACCTGCAGATAAGTTTGAAATAAAAGGGGTTGTCGCACCATTACTCCATAGAATGTTGGTCCCTCCACTTATATTCAATGCAATTGAACCATTATTCCCTCCGTTACAGGTTACGTTAATTGCCCCACCTGACGTAATAACAGGCCCGTTACTGGGATTTAAGTTAACGGTAAGTGATGCGTAACAACCAATGGCATCGGTAACCTGTACAACGTATTGGCCCGCTGTGAGACTATCCGCAGTTAAACCAAAATCTCCGTTGCTCCAATTTACGTTATATGGTGTTTGACCTCCGGTAATGGTTGCCGTTATGGAGCCATTGGATGCGCCGCAGGAAGGAGCGGTTGGAGTGGCTGTAGGTGTTACCAGTGGGGGAAATTGAGTTACTGAAAACGTTACGTTTGTAACCTGCGAAAAAGTAAATAAGCTTAAAACTAAAGCCAGGGCAGATAATAAGTATTTGTTCATTTTTAAAATATTAGTGTAAATATGTTTTTTATTCATTTTATTCTCAGTTGCAATTTTTTCATTTTAATTTATTTGTATTCTGTTTATATAGAAATTAATACCTAAGGCTCTTTTCGACAGACTCCTTTTTCTATTAAATACAACAAATCTCTTGTTGCCGTTCGTTCGGTTGTGTAGTTCATTTCCTGATGTTTATTGAGCGTAATTTTCCAACTGATTTCTCGCAACGGTGTTGAGAGTTTTCCGAAATAACTCATTGAGGGTATCGCATTTTGCGACACCATTATTTCAACTTCTTTTTCTGATAGCTGAAACATAAAATGCTCAGGAAACTTGCTAATGTTACGCTTTACCTGTTCGCGCAAACGGGTAGGTTTAACTCTGTACAAAAATGCCAAGTCTCTATTGAGCATTATTTTTTGATTTCTTAGAAAATAAATTTTGCTAGCCAAAACTTCATCAGGTACTATTGCTATATCTACTTTCTCTTTTTTCATTCTTCAGTTATCTAAAACTCGTTCCCTTTAATAGGCACGTTGAGCTTGTCGAAACGAGCATGTCGAAACGAGCCATTTGTTTTTACCTCTAATCCCATCTTTTATTTTTTCTCTTATCGTCATTTTAAAAAAATTTCCGCCTTCGGCGGTTTTTAAACCCATCCTGCCATCCTCCTTTGTAGGAATGGCAGGATAAATAAATCAAAGTGTCATTCCTTGAGGCAACGAACCGAAAAGCCGCTTGCTCTGTTGTAGGTACCCATACTTGCAGTAATACTACTGAAGGCGTGGCAGCGTGAACCAGTAGAGCTAACCGTACTACTCCAATAGTAGCCGCCCGTACCTACAATGCCAAGCGCGCCATTACTGCCGCTACGGTAGCCCGCCGAAGGCCATTTTAACGGCGATGCAAAAGCACCGGCGCTGTTTTGGCTACTCCAACTTGTATGCTCCGCGGTTAACTCCGTTTCGGTTGGTAATCGATAGCCGCTTGGGCATGGGTTGTTTACGCCAGTTACACCTTGCCATAAATTGGTGTTTTGCGGGCTACGCCAATCATACGGAAAATTAGGTGCTAAAATAAAACTGCTGTTACCGGGTTGGTCTGTACTGCTTAAAGTACTGGTGGTTGCAGAGTTTCTGCATTGGTGTCCGTCGCCACCTCTACCCCACTGGTATAAATCGCCATATGACAATGAATCAGTGCTACTGGTAGCAACCTGCGATGCCCCTAAATTTCTATCCATCCAGGTTTTGCCGGTAGTGGGATTGGTTACTTCCACAATAGCAGTTGGGCCATTGCAAAATACGGAGCCGGGAGGATATAAAGATAATAAGGTTACTACTGTTAAATTCAGGGTACAACTTTGACCACCAATACTAATGGCAAAACTTGCTGTACCGATTGTAGATGGCGTTCCGGTAATACTATAAACTAAATTTCCTGATCCATTAGCAAAATTTCCTCCTGCAATGCTGGCTGTTAAACCTGTAACCCCTGTGGAATTTACAGTTTGTGAGGAATAACTGTTTCCGTTACCGCCGGTGTAAGGTACACTAACACTCACATTATTTGTTGCCTGTCCGCTTATAATATTTCCCGTAATTGTAGAGCTTCCGCAATCCAATGATCCAATATCCACAACTTCCTTGAGGCAACGAACCGATAAGCCGTCTCCTCTGTTGCCGGTATTCACATAGGCATTAATACTATTAAAGCCGAGCATGCTAGAGCTGTTGCCGCTTACAGTACTGCTCCAGTAGTAGCCGTCGATGCCTACATCGATAACCGCGCCAACACTGCTGATACGGATACCCGCCAAAGACCATTTAAGTGGAGAGGCAAAGGCACCGACATCATTTTGACTAATCCAGCTTGAATGCTCTGCAATTAACTCCGTCTCGGTTGGTAAACGATAGCCGCTTGGGCATGGGTTGTTTACGCCAGTTACACCTTGCCATAAATTGGAGTTCTGTGGGCTACGCCAATCATACGGTATATTAGGTGCTAAAATAAAACTGCTGTTACCGGTTTGGTCAGTACTGCTTAAAGTACTGGTGGTTGCAGAGTTTCTGCATTGGTGTCCGTCGCTACCTCTACCCCACTGGTATAAATCGCCATATGACAATGAATCAGTGCTACTGGTAGCAACCTGCGATGCCCCTAAATTTCTATCCATCCAGGTTTTGCCGGTTGTTGGGTTAATTACATCAACAATAGCAGTTGGGCCATTGCAAAAAATAGAGCCGGCAGGGTAGACTGGAGGACATCCGATGTTCACCAAAGAACGTTGCACCGGAGAGTACACAGGGTTACAATTGGGTGCTGTTACCGCCGCGCGGTAGTACTTGCTAACAGAAAAAATAATTAAATAAGGGCTGTAGGTGGCAGAACTAATGTTTGTCCAATTAAGTGAGTCCGTAGATTCCTGCCACTGCAGTGTTCCGGTGTAATTTGTAATTACGAGATTAAAGCTGTCACCGGGGCAGAGAGAAAATGTTTGTGCTCTGAAATTAAAACCTACAAATAAAAGGACGAAATAAAAAAGTAGAATATGTTTTTTCATGGGAAGAAATTAAACGTTTATCATTCAAAAATAGAAATTAAGTGCAGGCTAACAAAATATAAAATATATTTTGTGTGGTATTTTTGCCAACACGTCCATCGACCTTGCTCAGAACAAGTGCATTGTAGTTAGGGTGGCTGAGCCTGAGTGTTGAGAAACACGAAGATGTCGAAACCACCGTTGTATTTTCTCTTTACTTTTTCTTTCTTGAAAAAGAAAAAGTAACAAAAAGAATTCAAGAACAAGCGAATGCTATCGCTCTCTGCTTTTTTCTTTACGTTCGTGCGTTGCATCCGCACTCTCTAAAAAAAGCATTCACCCTAAACAACTCCGCGCTTGTTCACGGCTAACGCACGACAATGCATTAACCGAATATAGAGGAGTGGCCTTATTTTTTCTTGTTTTACGAATGATAAAATTGCGTTAATCAAGGAGTGCAGCTCTGAGTGGACACGAAGAGATCGCGCTACTTATAGCAATTTTTGAAGAAGTAAAATTGCGAGGAAACGAGTAAAAGAAAAAATGAAGCCTTGACTTTTTT
>JBKCIQ010000066.1:0-2148 GCA_046302135.1 Bacteroidota bacterium
AAATTACCTGATTAAATTAACATGGCCGAGGAAGTTTTTCTTTGTGCCGTCAGTCTGTTTGAGGGTCATCTTCCAAACATACACATCCTGTTGGGCAAGTTCAGAGCCTCCTTTGGCCCTGCCATCCCAAAAGTCACCTACCTTCATCGTACTCCATATCTTCTCTCCCCATCGGTTAAATACACTGAACTCATAATCCTCACTCGATATACCCAATCCTTGAGGATAGAAAATATCATTCAAACCATCATCATTTGGAGTGAATGCATTGGGTACATACACTGAAAAATCTGATGTGACTTCTATTATGTGTGATACACTATCCGTACAGCCATTTACCGTTGTCACAATCAATGAAACTGTATATGTCCCTGCTCCCGGAAATTCATAATCAGGATTCTGCTGAGTTGATGTGAAAATACCAAAATCCCAATCCCATGTGTTGATGCCGCTTCCGATTGACTGATCTGTAAAGGTCACTTCAGGATTAACATCGGATGGCTCATCAGGACTATATGAATACTCAGCAAAGGGAACTGCATACAATGTTACCAAATTATTGTTGGTAAAGGTATTCTGACATCCGTTAACATCCGTCACACTTACAGTGGCTCCGAAGTTACCCTGTGCACTGAAACAAAAATTCGCTGTAGAGCCCGTTGCTGTTTGTCCAAGTGAGGAAGTCCAGTTAGTAGTTGAGGCCGATGGATTTGAGTTTAGTGTGAAAACTGTACAGAGTGGTGCGCAACCACTTGTTTGGGAAGAAGAAATTGAAAGTGAAGGAAGAGGATTTACATTCACGGCAACTGTTGCTGTTGCTGAAGGTGTTCCGCAACCATCCGTTACGGTTACTGTGTATGTACTACTTGATACGGGTGAAGCGCTCACTGATGAACCTGTTGGTGGGGTAGTTCCTGAGGACCAAGAATAAGTATATGTTCCGTTTCCTCCGTTGGCTGATGCACTAAGTCCTGAACTGGAACCAGAACAAATATTAGGATTTAATGAAGAGGCATTTACTGAAAGTGCGGGTGAAACGTTAACACTTACTGTAGCTGTTCCTGCAGGACAGTTGTTCGCATCTGTAACGGAAACAGTGTATGAACCCGTTACTATGGGACTGGCGCTAACGGATTGGCCAGTAGCAGGGGTTGTGCCTCCTGTCCAGGTATAAACATAGCTACCATTTCCTCCGATTGCATTTGCAGTGAGATTAGCGTTTTGACCTATACAAATGCCTGTAACACTTGGAATAGAAACTGAAATTGCATTGGGCTGAGTGATGTTAACGGGAACAGTTACAGAACATCCGTTGGCATCGGAAACTGTACAGGTAAAAGATCCTGCGCACAAATTATTGGGATTACTTCCAACAGAGCCATTAGACCAATTGTAATTTAATCCGCCGGTGCCTCCGTTTGCACTGATTGATACTGAACCATCGCAAGTGCCATTGCAGGATGCAGGTACAGGAGTAGATGCACTTGCTGTAACCGCTGTTGGCTGAGCTACGTTTACTGATGCCGTGGTTACACAACCTGCTGCATCGCTTACGTTAACCGTATAGTTGCCTGAACACAAGTTTATAACAGAGGGACTTGTTGAGCCACTGGACCATGAATAAGTATAAGAGGCAAATGGTCCCGTGTTAGGAGAGGGAATAACTACTGCCTGACCGTCACAAACACCATTACAGGAGGCCGTAAATCCTGCTGCGTTTAAGGTAACCTGTGGCGGAATGGTTATTAGTACAGAGTCTGTTCCACTACATCCGTTTTGATCTATTCCGGAGAGCGTGAATGTTGATGTTGATGTTGCAGGAACAGATTGCGTGGCACCGGATAATGAACCAGGGTTCCATGTGTAAGTTACACCTAAAGGACCTATAGCGTTGAGGGGAATCAATGCACCATTACAAATGGTATCATCAATACCCGCACTGATTACTAAATCAGGGAATATGGTTACTGTTGAAATGGCTGTATCGGTACAATTGTTTGCATCAGTACCCGTTACGGTATACTGGGTCGTAATAGAAGGGGAGGCTGTTACCGTTGAACCTGAAGAGGAGGAAGTTCCACCAGTCCAAAAATAAGTACTCGCTCCGCTCGCTGTTAAACTTGCCGTTACACCGGGACATACTGAAGG
>JBKCIQ010000067.1:0-6862 GCA_046302135.1 Bacteroidota bacterium
TTCTTCTTTATAAAGAAAGTATTAGTGAATCAAAATCAATTGAAGTATCAACTTGGGCACCTGGCATTTATAATATATTTATATTATCACCAGAGAAAGCCATTATCTCGGCCTCAAAATTTATCAAAGAATAACCAGCCCTTAACAGCGTGCCAAGCGCCATTTTTGCGAGTTGTAATGCTAATTGATATATTCGCAGGAGTAAGTTGTAGCAAAAATAGGCGCCTGCACGCAGACCGTTAGTGGTAATAGCTGCTTAAGAGAGACAAAAACTTTAATGGACAATATAAAACTTAAATATAAACTAGCTATTATCCCTAAAGACACTATCCTTTTTAGAAAGGCACCTGACAATGGAATTTACGAAACAATGTATTTTAGTTTTACTGCAAGTGGAACATATAGTTCTGACTTTAATTCTGGACCTACACAACTTTGGAAAACAAAGGCACATATAATATCACTTTTTATAGTCAAGGGCAAACTTTCGCCGTTCATATATGAAACCGATTTGGAATATTGTTACCGTCAATTCTGTGGAGAGGACAAATGTTATTTAGATATAAAGCATCGTAATAATTCTAAGCTTAAAGATTTCTTAGCTTCTCTGAAAAAGATAGGATTTGATAGTTGGGTAACATCAATTCATAATGGAACTGATATAGAATTACATTTATTTACAGATAATAATCGAAGTTTAATTCAATTCAAACAAAATATAGACAATGAAAAAAATATAAACAGTCTAAAGAGGGATTCTTTTAATAAAGTAATTTTATTAGACCTAAAAGATTACAAGTAGCTATTAATCGGTAGATACCAAAGCTGTGTTTAAACTAAATGGCAACTACAACCACTAACAACGTGCAAGCGCCATTTTTGCGAGTTGTTATGCTAATTGATATATTCGCAGGAGTAAGTTGAAGCAAGAAATTTGACGGTACGCAGATCGTTACCCATCAAGTTAAAAGACGACAGTGCAAAAATAAAACAAGTGAAAAAATGAACGAACAAGCTAAGACTTCATTAAATTTAAAATAGTTGCAACTCATACCAAAAGGCTTACATGTTGTTGCAACACATTTGCTTTTCCCCCAATTCTGCCTAAAATTTATTTATGAGACACGCTAACCTAAGAGAAAAATTTAATAAAGCTCAGAAACATTATGAAAAGGGAAACTATAGAAGAGCTAAATGGCTTTTTGAACAAATTGTTTTAGAAATAGCAGTATCGGATACCGACTCAATGGGAGACATTAACTTACATAACTCAGCTGAAGACTATTTAGAAAAGATTTCGAAACAAAAACTATCAAGTTTACGAATCCCAATTCTCTTAGGCATAATAATAATTGTTTTAATCATTTTATTTACTTTATTCAACTGACAGAATTCGTCTCAGTACAGATTCTTCAGTTAGTGAAAAAATAATTTTTCAATTGAATAAGCGTGATTTTTGGTTGCAGGATTATGAAAACCTTTTTTCTTTTTATTACAAAAACAACTTTTTAAATAGTAACGACAACGAGTTAGAATATCCGATTTTTACAATCATTAACCACAAACTTTTTGACTTATCGAAACATTGGAAACTTACCGTAAAAGTTATAATGGTCCTAAGTCACATTTGTGGTTAATAAAATTTATTTCTTGACATCAATAATTGTGCTTAAAATCGTAACCTTCGCAAAGCCATAAAAATTTTGCATTAAGCGTAATCTCAAAATCAATAAATAGTAAAATGAACATAACAATTATAGGAGCCTCGGCTGGTATTGGACTAGAAACAGTAAAAAGAGGTTTAATTAGAAATCATTCGATAACAACCCTTTCTCGATCCGAAATCCAACTAAAAGAGAAAAACTCTTTAAAAATGATACTTGGTGATGCAACTAATAAAGGGGACCTATTAAAAGCAATTCAAAATGCAGAGGCTCTAATTATAACTTTAGGTACAAGTAAGAATATGAAATCTACGACCCTTTTTTCAGATTTCTCTAAGTTAATTGTGGAAATACATAGAGAGAACAAAATAGAGGTCCCATTTATTTTCGTTACAGGCTTTGGAGCCGGGGAAAGTAAAAATTACGTTTCTTGGCTTGTAAAAATGTTTTTAAAATACTTTTTAAAGGACGTTTATGCTGACAAAACTAAAATGGAAGAAATTATTACTAATTCGGATATGAATTGGACTGTCGTGAGACCAGGCAGGCTATTAGACAAAGAATTGATAGGTAAATACCGAATTGAAAATAAATTATTCAAAGGAATTAATATTGGCGGAATAAATAGAGCAGACGTAGCGGACTTTTTAATAAAACAAGCAGAAAAACAAACTGAATTAAAAAAGTACATTGCTATATCTGAAAAATAAAATAAAAACATGCAAGCTTCATTTTTGCGATTTATAAAGCTAATTAATAAATTCGCATTGGTAAGAGTTGCAAAAATACGTTGACCGCTATTAGCAAGTTATACAACATTGCGGTTCAAAGAAGGTTTAATGCACAAGATGCCAAATATAGAAAAGTGGAGACAAGAAAACCACTCTAAAAACAGGGAGTAATCTGAAAATCCAAAAGAGTAGGAGCAAAATTTTAAAAAAATAACAAAATGAAAAATTTATTCATTTTAGCAACTATGTTGCTGTCGTTTAGTTTTGTTGATGCACAAACCAAAGTCTATAAGGGTACTAGTACTTTTTCAAGTGATGTAATTTGCAATCTTAATAATAGTAAGATTTATAAAAAAACATCAAGCTTTTCTTCAGATGTGATTTGTAATATAAGTGGGAGCAAAGTTTACAAAGGTAACAGTTCATTTTCAAGTGATGTAATTTATAATCTTTCAGATGGCAAAGTTTACAAGGGAAACTCAACTTTCAGTAGCGACATTGTAATGACCATCAAAGATGGAAAAATTTACAAAGGCACATCAAGTTTTAGCAGTGATGTTATTGCAACAATTAAAGACGGAAAAGTGTTTACCGGAAATTCTAGTTTTTCTAGTGACATACAGTTTTCTATTAGTGGATATGTAACAATTGTAGAATTTGTAGCTGTTTGGTATGCGGTAAAATACTCGTATTAAATTTTCTCCTAATAGCATGAAAACCCAGTTTTGCTTTACTTAATGCTAATTGAAATATACGTATTGAAAATTTTTACGAAATTATTGCCTGAATGCGGCCCGTTATATCCAAGTTTATTTAATTACAAAATAATAATTAAACCTTTTATTAATTTTGAGATAAGTTAATTAAATTAGATACTTTGAGAAGTAAACTGCTTATTATAATTTCGTTATGGCTTTTTGGCCTGACAATACACGCTCAGCATGCAAATCAATTTTGCTTTACAGCACCACCGTTTGACTCATGGGAAATTCAGTTCCAAAAATTAGTTTCGGACTATCAAAATAATCACAAAAGTCAAAAGCAATCTTCAATAATCTACACTATTCCAATAATCTTTCATGTAATACATAGCGGTCAGTCTATTGGAACTTTTCCTAATATTTCACAAGGTCAAATCAATTCCCAATTAACTGTTATAAATCAAGATTTTAGTGGAAACGGATATAATTCTTCCAATTATCCTTCAAATGCTTTTGTAAATTGGGTAAACATTCAATCAATACCCAGTGCTAATATTGATAGTAACGGTAGGGTTAAAATAGCTGATGTGGGAATTCAATTTTGTTTAGCAACAATGGATACAACCGGCAATTTATTGCCCGAACCTGGAATCAATAGAATTAATTTCCTTTCTATGAATTTGCCAGATCCAAGTAGTTATCCTACCCAAGCTACCATGAAATCTTATCTTGACGATATTCTTAAGCCTAAGACCATTTGGGACGTAACTAAGTATCTTAATGTTTGGATAACAGATAAAAACAGTGCTCTTAGCTATACCGGAGTATCATCTGTACCTCCATTAAGTGGCTTAATAGGTGTACCTAATAATACCAGCGATTCAACTGATGGTATTTGGTGTTTTGCTAAAGTAATTGGTTCTAATAATTTATTTCCAAGTGGTATTTATGGTTCTCCATTGGTTGAAGGCAGAACTCTCACCCATGAGCTTGGGCATTATTTAGGCCTCAGACATATTTGGGGTGATGGGGCTTGTGCTACCGACTATTGTGATGATACGCCAGCGGCAGCAGCCCAAAACAATGGATTACCAAATTCCTATCCATTAAATGTTGGCTCGTGTAACAACCCGACAAACTCGCCTGATGGAGAAATGTTTATGAATTTTATGGATTACACTTGGGATCCATACAAGTATATGTTTACTACCGACCAAACTACAAGGATGCGAACCGCAATGATAAATAGTCCTTTTAGAAATCAATTAGGAACTCATGGCTTGTGTTCGGCTACTATTGGATTAAATGAAGTAAATACAAATAACAAGATTTCCGTTTATCCAAATCCAGCAACAACACATTTAAACTTAAATGTTTCTAAGAATGACGTCGATGAAGTTTCAATAAGCAATTTACTTGGCCAGGTTTTAATCAAAGAACAAATTCAAAATCGTATTGACATTTCTTTTTTAACTAACGGTATTTACCTATTAACAGTTGTACAAGGGCAAAATAAATTCATTCAAAAATTCATCAAAGAACACTGACGGCAGACGAAACAACAGCGGAATACAGCATGAAAACTCAATTTTTTCAACTTATTATGCTAATTGATTTATTTAATCTAAAAATTAGTAAATGTTTTGAGATTTTTTTAGCATATAAAAGATAAATATGAAAATCAAAATTTTCACATTGCTTTTTTTAATTTCTCTTTCGATAAGCGCACAATGCTTTTTAACTCGTGTAGAGGGCAATATGGTTTTGCATAATTCTTCCGGCAACAATCAATTAGATCAAATATTGTTTAATCAAAAAGGCAATATGGAGAATTTTTTTGATCTTAATATTAAGTTTCTTTTTGGAACCGAATTGAGTTATAGCGGCAATGCATTTTTTTCACCTTTATGTAATTCCTTTAATTGTGATGGTAAGATTGTTGTAGGTAAAGTTCTGATGCAGGAACTGGCCAACAGATCCAACTCTTACGTAAGATTAGTTGCTGTTATTGCTCATGAATTTGGACATGCATTGCAATATAAATATGGCTGGAACCAAAACTCAAAATGGAATGAATTACATGCAGATTATTTAGCCGGGTACTATATTGGTTGTATAAATACCATAACAGAATCTGAATTTTATTCTGTTGCTCATGAATTTGCATCTAGAGGTGATGATTTAAATTTTTATTCATCAGATCCTCATGGAACCCCTGAAGAACGAAGTTGTGCGTTTATTGAAGGGTTTAAATTTGCAAAGACAGGTGCTAATATTTATTCTGCATATAACGCAGGTAAAAATTATGTTTTTTCAAACAATCCTTGTAATAAAAATCCATTGAATAGTAATAGATATAATTACTATTATCCGAGGGGTATAGGATATCAATATTTTGGATGTTATGTAGCGGCGGCTGTAGTTTTATTAAGTAATGATATTTATTTTAGACCTACCTATTCTTTTTATAGAGACGGAAGAAGCGATACTATAAGTTATAATGTAGGTAAAGGTTTTAGTTTTGGACTGAGGAAACAATTCAATAGGTCAGCATTAGAATATGGATTTTGTATACTCAATTTTGAGCCAAAAGATCAAAATATATATAATTCTAAAAAAAGCGTAGCCTATGGTAACTTAAATTATGTTCATGATTTAAATATTAAATCAATTCCAAATAGAATTCATCCTTATGTAGGTGGCGCCATAAATTTCGGTTCTGGCATTGGTGCGGCAGGAATTTTAGGATTTTACATGCCTTTTCTAGATAGACTAAAGTTTGATGTGAGGTATGAAATAGGGAATAGAACAAATCAAATGCAATTTGGCCTAATTTACAAATATCAGAAGGAATATTATTGGAATAAAAGGTAATTTTGAAATTTAGCTCAATTAATATTTTGAAATTTTTATTGTTTACTTTATAATTTTATACAAAGTTTGGACAATTGTAGTTAAAGCATTTTTTTCACGAGTTGTTGTGCTAATTTATAAAATAACATTTTTATTTGGTTAAGAAAACGGGCAAATATACGTGTACAGTTAGTGTTAAATATATATTAAGTTGTATATGAAATGAGAAGAAAAAATGGAACTTAAAAATAAAAATTTAGATTGGATAAATTCTTTGAGAGTTTTGGCGACCTTTAGTGTAATTGTTTTACACGTTGCCGCAAGAATATTATATCAGTATGGAAGTATCCCAAATTTAAATTGGTGGACTGGCAATATTTACGATAGTTCTGCGCGATTCTGTGTGCCAATATTTTTGATGATTTCGGGGACTCTAATCTTCTCAAAAACTTATGAAAACACAAAAGAATACTTTAGAAAAAGAGTTTTAAGAATTTTGTTTCCATTTATGTTTTGGAGTTTAATTTATATTGCGGTGGGTTGGTTCTTTAAATTTAATTCCGGTGAATATTTAAGTTTTAAAGAAGTTTTATTGTTTGTACTGGTCAATTTAAAGAGTGGTGCAAGTTTTCATTTTTGGTATATTTATATGATAATCGGACTTTATTTATTGTTTCCCATAATAGGAGTATGGTTACAAAACAGTAATAAAAACGGAATAAAGTATTTTCTCGGAATTTGGTTCTTAACAAGTTTGATTCACTTACCCTTTATTAAGAAACTTATTCCAAATGTTGACATTTCTTATTTTTCAGGCTACATCGGATTCCCTATTTTAGGATATTATTTAAGTAAACTAAGTTTAAATTTTAATAAGAAAAAAGAAATTTATTTCTCCTTAATAGTAATAGGG
>JBKCIQ010000068.1:0-17738 GCA_046302135.1 Bacteroidota bacterium
TTTAGGGCGTTTACTCTGGTTTCTCTGATAAAGTTTTTACAATTCCAGCCAACTTGTTTTTTCCACTTTGAAGTGCAGAAACAACATTTTTAGTAGGAGACTGAAGTAATCCAATGATATCTCCAATAAGCTCATTCTTGCTCTTTATACTGCTTAGAAAATCTAACTGGTTGTCACCAACATAAGATGTTTCCTCGATATAAGCACCTTTAAGAACAGGCTTATTATTTCCTTTGGAACGAAATTCTTTAATGAGCTTGGCCGGTACTGATCCGGATTCACAAAACATAACTGTAGTATTCCCCTTGAGTACAGGAATCAGGTCGTTGTAAATCCCTCTGCGCTCCATCGCTTTTTTCAATAATGAGTTTTTAACCACCATTACTGAAATCTTCTTGTTAAAACAAGCACGACGAAGTTCACCGGTTTTGGCTACATTCAGAGAAGAAATGTCAGTAAGATAAAAGTTGGGATTTTTTTCCAAGTGCCCTACTAAATCTTCAATGACTTTTGTTTTTTCTTCTTTGTTCATTTTTAATGAATTAAATAATTAATGATTTATCCTCCGAAAGCCTTTGCATCTACCGTTATACCAGGGCTCATTGTACTAGAGATGGTTACGCTTTTTACATAAGTACCTTTCGCTGAGGAAGGCTTCAACTTGACAATTGTCTGCATCAACTCATTTGCGTTTTCAGCAATTTTGTTTGCATCAAAAGACACTTTGCCAACAGAAGCGTGGATAATTCCAGCCTTATCAACTTTAAAATCGATTTTACCTCCCTTAGCATCGGAAACTGCTTTTCCGACTTCCATGGTAACAGTTCCTGTTTTCGGATTCGGCATAAGACCACGAGGTCCTAGTACTCTACCAAGAGCGCCTATTTTTCCCATAACCTGAGGAACAGTAATAATTACATCGATATCGGTCCAACCACCTTTAATTTTTTCGATGAATTCATCCATTCCAACAAAGTCTGCTCCTGCAGCTTTTGCTTCTGCCTCTTTTTCGGCAGGAACTAGAGCCAAAACACGAACTGATTTACCCGTTCCGTGAGGTAAGGTAACAACACCTCTCACCATTTGATTTGCCTTTTTAGGATCAACTCCTAAACGAACAGCAATATCTACTGAAGAATCGAATTTTGTGAAGGAAATATCCTTTACAATTTTAGACGCCTCAGATAAGGTGTAGGTCTTATTCTGATCGTAAGCTGATATTGCGGCTTTTCTTTTTTTAGAAATTCTAGCCATTTTTTTTTTTTAAAGAAGTGATTAACTTCTAATTTTAATTGTTAAATGGGTTAGTACCCGTTACGTTTACTCCCATGCTACGTGCAGTTCCTGCAATCATCCTCATAGCTGATTCAACTGTGAAACAATTCATATCCGGCAGTTTATCCTGCGCAATTACACGAATCTGATCCCAACTAATTGATCCAACTTTCTTACGATTGCTTTCGGCAGAACCTCCTTTTATCTTGATAGCCTCCATGATCTGTACGGCAGCCGGTGGACGTTTAATTACGAAATCAAACGTTTTATCGCTGTAAACATTAATGATTACAGGTAATACCTTTCCCGGCTGATCCTGAGTACGAGCATTGAATTGCTTACAAAACTCCATGATGTTTACTCCTTTCGCACCTAATGCAGGTCCGATTGGAGGTGATGGATTTGCGGCCCCACCTTTAATCTGCAGTTTTACGATTGCTGATAACTCTTTTGCCATTTTTATTTTATTTTTCTGTTAAGTTTTCTGTGTTGAGAAATCGTTTTTTATGTTTTGGAAGCAGCTAAGCAACATAAAACACGGACACATCACCTAACATTGTCTTTATTCGCGCTCCACCTCGCCGAAACCAAGTTCCACCGGGGTTTTACGTCCGAAAATTTTTACTGATACTTTTATTTTTTTCTTCTCTTCATTAATTTCTTCAATCAAACCATTGAAACCATTGAAAGGGCCATTAATTACTTTAACGCTTTCACCTACTACAAACGGGTTTGAAATTACTCCTTCAGATTCGGCAAGTTCATCTACTTTACCAAGTATCCGATTAATTTCAGACAAACGCATAGGAACAGGATCTCCACCCTTGGTCTCACCAAGAAAGCCAATTACACCCGTGATATTCTTTATTATGTGAGCAATTTCTCCTGAAAGACTTGCCTCCAACAATATATATCCTGGATAAAATGAACGCTCTTTCGCAACTTTTTTCCCGTTACGTATTTGAAATATTTTTTCAGTAGGAATAAGAAGTTGGGAAACCATATCACTCAGTTTTAAACGAGTAATTTCAGTTTCAATGTAATGCTTTACTTTTTTCTCTTGACCGCTGATAGCCCTAACTACATACCATTTCTTTTCCTGCGGCTGAGCGATATCCTTTTTAAATTTAATGGCCATTTTTAATTATCTAAACAATGAATAAACAGCATCCAATAACCATCCTGAACTCAAATCCATCAACAAAACAACTAGGGCAATTACTATAGAGGCTATTAAAACCACCATAGAACTTTCCTGAAGTTCTTTCCAAGTAGGCCAAGAAACTTTTTGAACCAATTCGGTTCCAACTTCATCTAGGTATTCTCTGAATTTAGCCATAACTTCTTTTTATCGGCACGGGCAGAGAGATTCGAACTCCCATCAACGGTTTTGGAGACCGCTATTCTACCCTTGAACTATGCCCGTTAATTTATATTATTAATTATAAACAGCAAAATGGCTCCATAATAAAGGTAGCCATTTTGCAAGTTTTTTATAAATTATGCAAGGATCTCAGTTACCTGACCTGCACCAACAGTACGACCTCCTTCGCGGATAGCGAAACGAAGACCCTTATCCATTGCTACAGGAGCAATTAAGTTAACAGTAATTGTTAGGTTTTCACCTGGCATTACCATTTCACGGCCTGCATCCAATTCAATTTCTCCAGTTACATCAGTAGTACGGAAATAAAACTGAGGACGATATTTATTCTGGAATGAAGTGTGACGTCCACCTTCTTCTTTCTTTAAAATATAAACTTCAGCCTTAAATTTAGTGTGAGGAGTTACTGAGCCCGGCTTTGCGATAACCATTCCACGACGGATATCTTTCTTTTCGATACCGCGCAACAACAAACCAACGTTATCACCTGCTTCACCTCTGTCAAGAATCTTACGGAACATCTCAACACCTGTAACTGTCGACTTCAATTTTTCAGCACCCATACCAATAATATCCACCTCTTCGCCAGAGTTGATAACACCGGTTTCAATACGTCCTGTTGCAACAGTTCCGCGACCAGTGATAGTGAATACATCTTCAACAGGCATTAGGAAAGGCTTTTCCTTATCACGCTGTGGAGTTGGTATGTAAGTATCTACTGCATCCATTAATTCCATAATCTTTCCAACCCACTTAGCATCTTTATTTAATCCGCCCAGTGCAGAACCACGAATGATTGGTGTATTATCACCATCAAACTTATAAAAACTTAGCAATTCGCGAACTTCCATTTCAACAAGGTCAAGTAACTCAGCATCTTCAACCATGTCAACTTTATTCATGAAAACAACGATTCTTGGAACACCTACCTGACGAGCAAGAAGGATGTGCTCACGGGTCTGTGGCATTGGGCCATCAGTTGCGGCTACAACCAAAATAGCGCCGTCCATCTGTGCAGCACCGGTAACCATGTTCTTTACGTAGTCAGCGTGACCAGGGCAGTCAACGTGTGCGTAGTGACGGTTAGATGTTTCATATTCTACGTGAGCAGTATTAATTGTGATACCACGCTCTTTTTCTTCAGGAGCATTATCAATTGAAGAGAAATCGCGCACTTGCGCCCAACCTTTTTCTGCTAAAACTGTAGTAATAGCAGCTGTCAATGTAGTTTTTCCATGGTCAACGTGACCAATAGTACCCACGTGTACATGTGGTTTCGTACGTTCGAATTTTTCTTTAGCCATAACTGTTGTTTTGTCGTTTTTGTTTTTGTTTATTTAGGTTACCCTTTTTTATTATTATCAAAATAATGAGCTGATGGTGAGGATTGAACTCACGACCTCTTCCTTACCATGGAAGTGCTCTACCACTGAGCTACATCAGCTTTTCAGATTCTTTCTGAATCAAGCAGTAAGCCACTTCCAAAAAGAAGAACAATTATCAATTTTTTAAAGAACGAATTCAGCACAAAAAGTCCCTTAACTGGGACTTACTCTCGCGCTTTCAACCGCAAAGCAGGTCTAGAGGCGCAAAAGAGGTTCTGCATTTCTGCCATCATCAAGAGCGGAAGACGGGTCTCGAACCCGCAACCTCCAGCTTGGAAGGCTGGAGCTCTACCAATTGAGCTACTTCCGCTTGTAGAGCAAAACAAAGTGGGGCAAGATGGATTCGAACCACCGAAGCAATTAAGCAACAGATTTACAGTCTGTCCCATTTGGCCACTCTGGTATTGCCCCATCAACCAAAATAAATCTCTCAACTTATTTGATTGAGCCGAAGAAGGGACTCGAACCCCCGACCAGCTGATTACAAATCAGCTGCTCTACCAGCTGAGCTACTTCGGCTTGTTACATATCAATTCCACAAAGAACTTAGGCCCTTTTTTTAAAAGGGACTGCAAATGTAGTAAAAAACTTTATTGAAAATTACTTTTAATAAAAAAAATTAAAATGCCTAAACCAACACCACAAATTCCTTTCCCTTGGCAGATAAATCGGCATTAATTCGCTCTTGTAAGGTGGTGCTTAAAGAAAGACCTACAAAATCTGCTTTTATAGGAAATAAAGTATGACTTCTATCCACCAAAACTGCAGTATTAATTTTTTTAACAGGCTGATCTAGAAATACTTTTAGAGCGTATATTAAAGTTTTTCCGCTATTTAAAACATCGTCAATCAAAACTATATTTTTACCCTTAAAATCCTCTGTTTTGAAATCTATCCTCGGAGTATTATTAACCGGATTTATTTTATCGATAGTAATCTTTCCAATAGAAATATTCAAATCTGATATTCTTTTCAAGATATCAAAAATCCTCTTAGCAACCAAATATCCATTTCCATCTATGCCAGCGATAAAAATATGTTTCTCACCGTAATTTGATTCGTAAATCTGATAGGCAATTCTGTTTAACTTTTGAGAAATCTGCCTGCTGTTTAATATTTCAACCTTCGTAATCACTAAGACAAATATAGAGAGAAAAAAAAATTACTTCATTAAAATTAATCATTAAGAAGTGATAAATGACTTAAAATCAATAGGTTTTCTTTAAAAGATTAACAAATAATTCTCTACCCGAACGCGGTGATATAGAATTATTACAAAGATTTATGTCCAACTCAAATTCATTTTCGAAGAGTAGATTATATTCTTCAATGGTCCCGCCGAAAGGTGGATTGCCCTTCAATTCCGCATCGTTAAACAGCAAACCAACTAATCGCCCATCATCATTTAAAAGTTCAGAAACTTTTTTTACATATTTATTCCTCAGGCATGGGTCAATGGCGCAAAAAAAAGTTTGCTCAATGATATAATCATAATTACCAAAATGACTGAAAAAATCAGCCTGAATTAAATTTTCAGTGGGGAAATCTGGAACTCTAGTAATGAAATTTTTAATGGCCTTTTCAGAAAAATCGAGAACAAAAACATAATTAAATCCTTTTCGAAATAAATATTCCGCCTCAAACGCGTTTCCAGCACCGTGTATCAAAATACTTGCATTCTTATTTGCAACCTTATCAAAATATTCAGTAATGGCCGGAGAAGCATAACCTATATCCCATGGAGAATCATTATTTAAATACCTGTTGTTCCAATAATCAGCATCTAACTGCATAAAATTTATTTTTTTAACTCAAGCAGAATTACGTTTTCTACATGATGAGTCTGTGGAAACATATCAACAGGTTGAATTTTTTTGAGTTCATATTTTTCCATTAATAAAATTAAATCTCTAGCTTGAGTTGCAGGATTACAACTTACATAAACTACTCTCGATGCCCCAGAATTTAAAATTACTCGAGTAACAGATTCATGCATACCTGCTCTAGGAGGATCAGTAATAATTACATCAGGTTTACCATTTTCATCAACGAAAGAATCTGTAAAAATATCCTTCATGTCTCCCGCAAAAAATGCGGTATTAGAAATTCCATTTAATTGAGAATTGATTTTTGCGTCTTCAATGGCAGAGGCAACATAATCAACTCCTAATACCTTACGAGATTTTGAAGCAACAAAGTTGGCTATTGTTCCGGTACCTGTATATAAATCGTAAACAGTTTCTTCGCCGCCTAATGATGCAAAATCTCTTGCAACTTTATATAATTGATATGCCTGACTCGAGTTGGTTTGATAAAATGATTTTGGTCCAATTCTGAACTTTAGTCCTTCCATTTTCTCCTCAATATAATCTTTACCATAAAAATTGAATACCGGTAAATCTGAAATAGTGTCATTCATCTTTGAATTAATTACATAAAGCAAGGATGAAATTTGTGGAAATTTTTCAGTTAGGTGCGTAAGCAATTTTTTAATGGTTTCTTTCCTCTCCTCCAAAAACGCAATTAGTACCATTACTTCTCCTGTGGAAGTGGTTCTAATCATTAGTGTCCTTAAGAACCCAGTTTTCTCCCTTATATCAAAAAATGGAAGGAAATTATCAATTGCAAATTTTTTAATTTCTAATCGAATTTCATTAGATGGAGAAGGCTGTAAATGACAATTATTAATGTCTAAAATTTTATCAAAAAGGCCTGGTAGATGAAAACCAAGTCCGTTTCGATTATCAAAATATTCTCCACTCTCAATAACTTCTTTGGTCAACCATTTTTTTGAAGAAAAAGTATAATCCAATTTGTTCCTGTAATAATATTTTTCTTCAGAAGGAATAATACTTTCAATAATAGGATTTTCTATTCCGGCAATCCTAGTAAATGCATCATAAACAGTTTTTTGTTTGTACTTAAGCTGTGCTTCATAATCAAGATGTTGCCATTTGCATCCTCCACAAATTCCAAAGTGCTCGCATTTAGCCTCTACCCTATCCGGTGAAGCCTGAACGACTTTTTCAACTGATCCTTCAGCATATGACTTTTTGTAGCGATTAATTTTAAGATCTATTACATCACCGGGAACAGCACCCTGTACAAATACAACAAGGTCCTCCACTTTTGCAACCGCCAAGCCCTCACTTGAGGTGTCAACAACTGTAACATTTTGAAAAACCTGTTTAATCTTATCTTTTTTCATGTTGAATGCAAATGTACCAAGTTTTAAGACCGAATCATTATTGTAACTTTGCAATCTTTTAAAATCTGTAAATGCCCAGGTATTTTTTGCAATTGAGTTATCATGGTGCTTCCTACAACGGTTGGCAGATTCAGGAAAATACAAATAAAACTGTTCAACAGGTCTTGCAAGAGAAATTAGGAAAATTGTTACCTGAAAAAGTTGCATTTGTTACAGGATGCGGCAGAACAGACACAGGTGTACACGCTCAGGATTTTTACGCTCATTTTGATACCATAGCAGAAGGATTGCACAAAGACCCAAAAGACTTTCAGTTTAAATTAAACCGAGCGCTACCAAACGACATTGGTATCAAAAATGTTTTTCTAGTTAGCGATAAGGCCAATGCAAGATTTGACGCAAAAGCACGTACTTACGAATACCTGATTACCAGACAAAAAACGCCAATGCTTAATGATCGTGCATGGATGGTTTATGGTGAGCTGAATTTCGAACAGATGCTTTTTGCAACCGAAAAAATATTAAAAACAACCAACTTCAAGAGTTTTGCCAAATCAAACGATCAACCACATGACAACGATTGCATCATGATGGAATGCAGTTTAACTAAAGATGAAAACGATACTTTGTGGAAATTTAAAATAAAAGCAAATCGTTTTTTGAGAAACATGGTAAGAGCGATTGTAGGTACTTTGGTAGAAGTTGGAAAGGAAAAATTAAACCTTGAAGAATTTGAAAAAATAATAACAATCGGAGACAGATCTATGGCAGGAATGAGTGCTCCTGCGCAGGGATTATCCTTGGTAAAAGTCGACTATCCCGAAAACATTTTTACAAAATAATTAAATTGACAAAAAAAGAAAAAAACATACAGGGGAAGGCATTTGATTTTCAAATAGCAAAAAGAATTCTTACTTATTCTAAACCATATCGCACAGCGTTCATAGCTTGTATCGTTATTGTTTTGATTTTGTCAGCACTTAACATCTCAAGACCTGTTTTGATTCAATACACAATAAACAACTACATCCTTAAGAACAACCTTAACATGCTTCAGATAATGACTTTTTCACTAATCGGAATAGTACTTACAGAAGCACTTTTACAACTCCTAAACATGTATCTCGCCGCGTACATAGGAAGCAATATTGTAAAAGACATGAGAAATCAGGTTTTTTCACATTTACTCAAAATGAGAAACAAATACTTTGATGTAAGCCCGGTTGGTACTCTCGTTACGCGTTCTATTTCTGATATTGAAAGTCTGGGAGAAGTTTTTTCACAAGGCTTCATTGTAATTTTTGGTGACATTTTTACTTTGGTAGTTTTTACAGTTGCCATGTTTGTTGTTGATTGGAAATTGACTCTGATTGCAATTACTACAGTACCTATTCTTATTGTTGCAACCAGAATATTTAAAAACGGAGTAAAAACTACTTTTCAAGCAGTAAGAAATGCTGTCTCTGCGCTTAACACCTTTGTTCAGGAACACATTTCAGGAATGAAAGTAGTACAGATTTTTAATAGAGAAAATGAAGAATATGAAAAATTCAAGGCCATCAACGAAACTCATAAAGAAGCAAATATTAAAAGTATCTGGTATTATTCCGTTTTTTTTCCTGTTGTGGAAATTTTATCTAGTATCTCTATCGGATTAATAATCTGGTCTGGTGCTTTTGGTGGAAGAGCTGAGGCAGGAACCATAGTTTTTTTCATCATGCTCATTAATATGTTTTTTCGTCCGATTAGGATGCTGGCTGATAGAATCAACACACTTCAGATGGGAATGGTTGCCTGCGAAAGGGTTTTTAAAGTGATGGATACCGATGAAAAAATAGAAGAAAAAGGTTCCAAAACAATGGAAAATGTTTCCGGCAGAATTGAATTCAAAAATGTTTGGTTTGCCTACAACGAAGAAGACTGGATTTTAAAAGATGTTTCTTTCGCTGTAAATTCAGGAGAGACGCTTGCAATAGTTGGATCAACAGGTTCCGGAAAATCTACCATCATCAATTTATTAGGGAGATTTTATGAATACAACAAAGGCGAAATACTTCTAGACGGTGTTAACATAAGAGAATACGATTTAAATGAGTTAAGAAGGAATATAGGAATCGTTCTTCAGGATGTATTTCTGTTTTCTGAAACACTGGAAAAAAACATAAGCATGTTTAATGATAAAATTAATGCTGATATGATTTTTTCAGGAGCAGAAAAAATTGGAGCCAAAACATTTTTAGAAAATTTACCCGGAGGATTAAACTACAATCCGGGAGAAAGGGGTGTTACACTTTCTGCAGGTCAAAGACAAATCATTTCATTCTTAAGAGTCTATATGCAATCGCCCGCCATTCTAATTCTTGATGAGGCTACATCCAACATAGACACCGAAACTGAAATACTTATCCAAACAGCAACCGAAATACTAACGCAAAACAGAACATCGATCATCATAGCACACCGACTTTCCACTATACAAAAAGCAGATAGAATTCTAGTTATTGAATCAGGACAGGTTATTGAATCAGGAAAACTCAATGAATTGATAGAAAAAGACGGAAATTTCAAAAGACTCTACGATCTTCAATTCAAGTAGATCAAGGTTGAAATTCGTAAGCACCAATATCAGGTGCAGCATCTGCGGTTCTGGAATTTCCGCTAAGATCTAAAGGATAGATATTTCCAACGGCAGGAACTCCATGATCTTGAGCCCACGAATTCTGAAGAATATTAAAATTGTGTCCTGCAGGATTAGAGTATGAATTGGATTTATTCTGAAAACTATTCACAAACCTACTCCCACTCATATTTATAGTAGTCTTCAACATGGAACCTTCAAACTTAAAATTAAATCCACCGGGAATGGAGTCAAAAGCAATTTCCTCGGCTTCAGATCCATCAAAAATACAATTTCCAAAGTAAGCCGAATCTAAAGGGACCAATCCGTTTACATCATCGTGGTTGTTGATATAGATTACCGGATCAGTTCTATCTGCCTGTGTATAAAAATTAGCGAAGGTGCAGTGGGTAAAACTGTATTTACCTCCATCAATTACAGCTAGTAAATTTTTTCCACAGTTACAAATCAAATTATTGTACCCCTTAATGTTTCCATGAATAGCAAACATCCCCCACCCACTCATATTTTGAATTATCGTGTTTGAAACGGTAACTCTTAACGGGGCTGAGGCATCAAAGAGTGGCTCATGCTGAATTCCTATGAAACCGTTTTTTATGATGGCATAATTAATAACGTTTTGCGTACTGCCTTCATTAATCCATATTCTGTCCCACTGTCCGGGAACATCTGCATATTCGGGTTCGAGTCTGTCACCTTGAAAAATAACGGGTTGCGATTGAGTTCCATTCACTTTTAAAGTTCCGTATCGATAAACCCAAATTCCTGCGTTGTTGTGGAAATAAACTTTTGTTCCGGCATCAATATTCAACATACAAGTAGAATCCACTACCCGATATCCATAAACCACATGAGGCTTATCGTTTGTCCATTGTGCAATACAAGGCTCAATTCCGTAATAAAGCGCACTCCCGGTTGAGAATACAATTTTATTGTCGGGAAGATGAAAGTACGCATCCTGTCCCCAAGCCTCAAGGTCCACATCCTGAACATTGCCATTGGTTTCAAAGATTAGGGAATCACGTATTACAAGAGGAGTTGTTGCAAGATTTGGATTTACAGTAACCTCAACAAAAACGAAAATGCTATCGTTAGCATCTATCTCAATATTATTAATGGATTTACCATAAATGCCATCAGCATTAAATCTGAAAGGAGAAGATTCACCTTTGGCAAGCCTTATGTTGGAAATATTTATCCTTTGGTTGTTGTTGTTGTAAACCCTAAAGTATTTGGTGGTTGAGCCTACTGTTGTAAACACTGTATCAAACAAAACAGAGTCTTGTGAGAAATTTAGTTTTGCAGATGAATCCAAAATGAGCTCATCTTTTTTACAGGATGAAAAATAAATGAATACAGCTACAAGGAAAAAAAATTTAAAAAAAGACCTCATTTGGATTACGCAAATTTAGACTAGAACGGCGTAATCAGAAAATTATTTTATTTAATCACTTGATTTTCAATTTAAAAGTATTTTTACATTTCAAATATTTTCTTTTTTAAAATTCGATAAATTCTGTATATTTGCATCCCATTTTTAAGATATGAAAAAAGATACGCATCCAGAAAACTATAGATTTTGTGTTTTCAAAGACATTTCAAACGGTTACGCTTTTTTAACTAGAAGCTGCGCTGAAACAAAAGAAACCATTAAATGGGAAGATGGGAATGAATATCCTTTAGTAAAATTGGATATTTCTCATACTTCACATCCTTACTACACGGGTAAACTTAAGTTAGTTGATACTGCAGGTAGAGTGGATAAATTCCGTACTCGTTACGCAAAAAAGCAAACCAAGTAAACTTTCAGATTTTATTTTAGACCGGCAAATTTGCCGGTTTTTTTGTTTCAAAAAAATTAATATTTTAGCAAAAATTAATAATCATTAAAATGAAAAGAACTATTTTAACATTGGCTACACTAAGTTTATTTCTAAACCAAATTATTTTCGCTCAGATAGATGTTGCTGGAATTTGGCAATGGAGAATGAACGGCAAAAATGTAAAAGTATCCGATATAGATCCAAATTCTTTAAATAAAAACTATAATGTATTTATGGTATATGAAAATTCGGGGAAAATGTATATGGCTTACGCTTTGGCAACAAACGAATTAAACGAATCAACTATGCCAGGATTAGTAAACAACCAGCAAGCATTCGAAGGGACTTACACCATTGATGGAAATAATGTAAATGGAGATTTAAGTGGAAATCCGGCAAATTTTGTATACCAACCCGCATCAAATACAATGATGAACGCAAATCCCCAGGCAAAAGTTGAATTGATTAAAGTTAAAGGAATGGGTAAACCTGCAAACAATAACACCTCAGTTAACACAGGTAATGGTGATGGTGTTGTTTACGTGGGAGGAGGAGGAAATAATGTGAATGCCGCAGGTACCTTTTTCGGTGAAGAGTATTACGGAGGTCAAAAAAGACAAATAATGATTGCTCCTGACGGTTCTAAATATTATTTAGGTCCTAATGGAAGAAAAGTCTATGTTGAGAAAAATGGACAAGTTAAAATTAAATCAGATGCCGTTAAAAAAGCCGAATCAGAAAAGGCAAAGGCACAGCGAGCACAATCTCAACCTGCACCTAAAAAAGCGACATCAAACAATTCATCTAAATCTTATTCTGCACCAAGGTCTAGCGGAGGAGGTAGAAGAGGTAGATAAGTCAAATTTTCAATTCCCCTCTTGAATTTTTGATATGAAAAAGAAAAAATCAATATTTTACATAGTTTTGGCTTTTGCGTTATACTTTACGGCAGTTACCGTAATTTACTTACTTGAAAGCCAACAGGCAGATTCTAATATAAAAACATTTTCAGATGCTCTTTGGTATTCTATTATTACCCTTACAACTATTGGATACGGAGATAAGTTTCCTGTAACTGGACTAGGTAAAATAATTGCATTGCTATTCGTTCTTGGAAGTGTTGGAATATTAGGTTTTGTAATCAGTCAAATATCAAATAAAATAATGAAAATTATGGAAGATAAAAAGTTAGGATACAATGGTACAAAATTTGAAAACCATGTAGTAATTATCAATTGGAACGGATTTGCACAACAAATTCTTTCTGAAATAGTGAATGCAAATCAAAAGGCAGCTATTGTCACCAAAAACAAGAATGATGTAGACTACATTTACAGTCACTTCGATGAGAAGAATACTTTTGTTTTATATTCTGATTTTTTTGATACGAACCTACTGTCAAAAACAAATATTGATAAATCTGCAACTGTGCTCTTTAATTTTGAAGATGACACAGACAATCTTGTTAATCTTATTTCGTTGAAAGCAACTTACCCAAATCTCAACTACGTAATTTCTTTGAATAACCCCTCATTAAAATCGACATTCCAATCATTAGGAGTAACCTTTACCTTGTCTAAGAATGAAGTAGCAGCGAAGTTAGTTGCGAGTTACGTTTTTGAACCTCATGTAGCTTCAGTAACAGAAGGATTAATGAGCTCTGCAACTGAAGATGATGATCTAGGTATGATGCAATACAGAGTTGTACCTCAAAACGAATACCTTAATTTTAAATGCCTCGATTTGTATATTGAACTTAAGAAATCCTTTAACATGATTCTCGTTGGCATCAGTAAATTTGATGGAAAAACTCATAAGATTTACAGAAATCCGGGCAATGAACAAACAGTTGCTATAAACGACTACTTAATTGTTCTTGGAACAAAATTGGCGAAAGAGAAAATTATCTCTAAATTTAAGGTCGAAGAAGGTATTTAATTACTTTACTTGTTACCTTAAACCTCAACAATGAATTTCATTCTATTTGACGATTACTCGTGGAAAAATTTACTTCCATTCACATTTACTCGCCCCGTTTCAGAAATTCGTATTGGGATACTTACAATTCATGAAAAATGGGAAATTTTTCTTGATGGAAAAGCTAGTTGGTACACGCAAAATTACCTTTCTCAAAAATACCCTTTAATTTTTTATGGAACGCCTAACTTGTGGATTAACGGTAAGGTTATTCCAAATAAAAACCTTTGCGATAAAATTACATCCTTAAATAAAGGACAGGCACTTGTCGGTAATAATACATTGATAGCTTTTAATTCAGGAAAAGAACTTAAGTTCCCTGAAAAAATTGACCTTGAGAGACTGGCATCCAGATTTGAAATTATAGAATGTAATTCAACATTCGCTTTAATTGAAAACCCATGGGATATTTTCACACTAAACGATAAAGCCATTAGAGAGGATTTTCAAATATTGACTGAAAACAAAAAATCCCAGCCAATAAGCGGAACCAATAAATTTGCCGGTATTGAGAACATATTTATTGAAAAGGGTGCAAAAGTCGAATGTTCAGTTTTGAATGCTTCAGATGGACCGATTTACATTGGAAAAAATGCTGAGATAATGGAAGGCTGCCTCATAAGAGGCCCTTTTGCTCTTGGTGAAGGTGCAGTTTTAAAAATGGGCACAAAGGTATACGGAGCAACTACTATTGGTCCCGGCTGTAAGGTTGGTGGTGAAGTAAATAACTCAGTTTTCTTTGCTAATTCAAACAAAGCTCACGATGGTTTTATTGGCAACTCAGTAATTGGAGAATGGTGCAATTTAGGTGCTGATACAAATAATAGTAACCTCAAAAATAATTATTCTAATGTAAAGATATGGAGCCACGCAACAGAAGAAATGGTGGATACAGGACTTCAGTTTTGTGGACTTTTTATGGGTGACCATAGTAAATGCGGAATCAATACAATGTTCAATACAGGAACTGTTGTTGGCGTAAGTTCAAATATATATGGAGGCGATTTCCCTATTAAATTTATCCCATCTTTCACCTGGGGAGGACCTGAAGAGTTTATGGATTACAGGCTGGAAAAATCAATTGAAGTTGCAGAAAGGGTTATGCTAAGAAGAAATTTAAAAATGGGTAAAATCAATAAAAATATATTCAATCACATTTTTCAACTTACAAAAAATAAAAAATAATATTACATCTCTTTAATTTCCCATTCCTTATTTGAAAAGTAAACGGTTCCCTTAAATTTTGCTACCAATATATTTTCCTGATTTCTTACTTCAACTTCATATAAACCAATTTTATCGTTTCTGTTGGTTTCGTTCGCAATTGCAATTAATTCATCGCCCACTTTTACCTTTACCAAATGTGAAATTGAGGTCTCAATGCTTAGAGCCATTCTTCCATGTGAATTTGAAGCGAAAGCAAGAGCGCTGTCCGCGAGTGAATATGTTATTCCACCGTGTGAAATTTTAAAGCCATTGGTCATTTCTTCCCGAATGCTCATTTTAAGAGCACAATAACCGGGTTTTATTTCAATTAAATCAATACCTAACCATTGACTGAACAAATCGTTATCAAACATTAAAGTTTTTGCTATTTTATATTCTTTGTTATTCATGAGCTAAAGAAAAAAAAATCCCCGCTTGAAAACGGGGACTTTTTAAATATTTGGGTTACGTATTAAGTAGTTGAACTATTTGGATTGTTACCAGTTGTTGTAGCTTCGGATTTGTAAGTTGGTGCGACACCATCTCCTTCACTTTTTTTACATGCCATAAAAAGAGTGGTGACAATTGTAATTAAAACAATTACCAATGATACTTTTTTTGCCATAGATATTTTTTTCAAAGTTAAAAAAAAACAAAGATAGTTTTAAGATAATATAAAATTAA
This sequence comes from Bacteroidota bacterium, assembly GCA_046302135.1. Taxonomy (GTDB): domain Bacteria; phylum Bacteroidota; class Bacteroidia; order B-17B0; family Aurantibacillaceae; genus AM-1111. Next base: position 15,581 of record JBKCIQ010000068.1, read on the forward strand.
TGAATCTGACGCAAAAACATAACTTAAAAAACTGATTTACTGATGTTTAAAAAATTAACAAAAATAAATTTTAAAGATAGATTAATAAAAGATGCTTATTTGGTATCTTTGCATCCCGTTTTTTCAGGGAAAAACGTGGTGATAAAAATTAACTAATCCTCAGTTGTTACCCTGATAATGACTGATACAAAACCAAATAGTCTGATGACTAACAACACAAACACAGGCACTGCAGATTTTGACTGGAGCGCAATTGGGAAAAAACAAGAAAATTACTCTGCAGATGACAGAAAAAAACTTGATGATCTCTATAGTAAAACTTTAAAAACTATAGAAAACCTTCAGATTCTGGAAGGCCAGGTAGTAGGTATTAACAACCGAGAGGTAATCGTAAATATTGGAGCAAAATCAGATGGAGTTGTTGCTCTTTCTGAATTTCGTTACAACCCTGAATTAAAAATTGGGGACAAAGTTGAAGTATACATTGAGAATCAGGAAGACACTACGGGTCAGCTTATTTTATCTCATAAAAAAGCCCGCGCAAACAAGTCTTGGGATAGAGTGAACGAAGCTTTAAACAGTGATGAAATAATTAAAGGATTCGTTAAGTGCAGAACTAAAGGCGGATTGATTGTAGATGTGTTCGGAATAGAGGCATTCTTGCCAGGTTCGCAAATTGATGTAAAGCCAATTCGTGACTACGATGTTTACGTTGGTAAAACAATGGAGTTTAAAGTTGTAAAGATTAACAATGATTTCAAGAACGTAGTAGTATCTCACAAAGCTCTTATTGAAGCTGAAATTGAACAACAAAAGCGTGATATAATTGGTAAGCTTGAAAAAGGTCAGGTTTTAGAAGGTACAGTAAAAAATATTACTTCATACGGAGTTTTCATTGATCTTGGTGGTGTAGATGGATTGATTCACATTACAGATTTAAGTTGGGGAAGAATCACTCATCCTGAAGAAATTGTTAAACTGGATGAAAAAATCAATGTTGTAATTCTTGACTTTGATGATGATAAGAAAAGGATAGCATTAGGATTAAAACAACTTTCTGCTCACCCATGGGAAAGTCTTAATGCAGACCTCAAAGTTGGTGATAAGGTAAAAGGAAAAGTTGTGGTAATCGCAGATTACGGAGCATTTGTTGAAATTGCACCGGGTGTAGAAGGCTTAATTCACGTATCTGAAATGAGTTGGAGTCAGCACCTGAGAACAGCCGGAGATTTTGTAAAAGTAGGAGATGAAGTTGAAGCTCAAATATTAACTCTTGATCGCGAAGAAAGAAAAATGAGCCTCGGAGTAAAGCAACTTACACCTGATCCTTGGGCATTAATCGTTGATAAATATTCTAAAGGTAGTAAGCACATCGGTACCATCCGTAACTTTACCAACTTTGGTGTTTTTGTTGAATTAGAGGAAGGAATTGACGGACTTGTTCACATTTCAGATTTAAGTTGGAGCAAAAAAATCAAACATCCGAGCGAATTTTGTAAAGTTGGTGATAAGCTTGATGTTATTGTTCTTGAAATAGACAGCGAAAACAGAAGACTATCATTAGGACATAAACAACTTGAAGATAATCCTTGGGATGTATTTGAAACTGTATTTAATATAGGTTCTACTCACAAAGGTACCATTACCAATGTTAATGAAAAAGGCGCAACAGTTAGTCTAACTTATGGCGTAGAAGGATTCTGTCCTAACAGATTACTGGGTAAGGAAGATAAAACAATGCCAAAGATTGAAGAGCAATTGGATTTTGTTGTTACTGAGTTTTCAAAGGAGGCTAAAAGGATAGTTGTTTCTCACAAAGGTGTTTGGGATGCGGCAAAAGAAGCACAAATAAAAGCAGAGAAAGATGCAAAAAAAGCTGAAAATGCTGAGAACAAAAAGACTGCAAAAAAGTTGAAGGATAACGTTGAGAAAACAACTTTGGGTGATATTGAATCACTTGCTGCTTTAAAAGATAAATTAGACAACAAATAATTTGTCCTAAATAAAATTCCTACCGAAAGGTAGGGAAACTAAAAACTTGCCATGGTTTTTAGGTTAATCCCGGTAGAAATACCGGGATTTTTATTTTGAAAAAAAGAAGGTATATACTGAATTTCAAAATAAATCAAGGTTTAAACATTAATTATTAATGAAATAC
>JBKCIQ010000069.1:0-2192 GCA_046302135.1 Bacteroidota bacterium
TAATTACTGCAACCGCTCAAGCTACGAACGAATTTGAGTCCATAAGTACATGTGATCCTGAAATAGTTGGTAGTACTTGTACAAATCCGCCAACAGCAGCTCAACTCTCTGCAATACCAGGAAGCAAAGGCTTAAGGGTAACCTTTACAGCTGCAAATCAATTAGCCAACGGTTCTTCTATATTTATGTATAATCCGAATGGAACATTGGTAAATCCAACTGTATACCAATTAGTCGCAGCAAGTACAAACCCAAGGATTACTGCCACAGGAACATTAACTTATGATTTTGAATGTCAGACAGGTAATTGCTTTGGAAGCGGTACATATTATGTTTCTTTTCAGCAACCGGGTCAATGTAATTCAAGTCTTACGCCATTCTGCTTAAATACCACAGGAACAACCGCAACCCCAGCCGTAACCACCACTCCTTTAACTAATACAGTAACCATTATTTCAGGAACAGCTCCGGCCAATGCAAACGTAACAGTTTACATCAATGGATTCTTGACTCAATTTGTTACAGCTTCTGCTGGAGGCGCTTGGACATCAAGCGTATTAACACTAGATCCTTGCGACACTATAAACGTAAGAGCTGCAGTCGGTACACTTTGTATTTCTCCATTCAGTCCAACTTATTTTGTAACAGGCGGAGTTACTTCTGCTCCCGTAATTCAAGGAAATTATTGCGTAAGCGGAAACGTAACTAAAGTAACAGGTATTTCAAGCGAGGCAAACGGCACCGTAATTCAGATTTTGGTAAATGGAAGTCCTATCGCCACGGGAACAACCACCGTTAATAATGGTTATTGGGCAGACTCTACTGGAATTAGTATTGCTCCCGGTTCAACAATTACAGCAACCGCATTGTCACCTTGCAAAACTATAAGTCCTGCTTCAAATTCAATTGTTGTAACCTCAACATCATCCAATGCATCTTTAACATTAACTACTAGTCCCGTTTTTGAGCAAGCGACAACCTTAACAGGGACAGGAATCAACGGAACCCAAGTTCAGGTTTATATTGATAATTACCCGGTTGGTTCTCCTGTCACCGTTTCAGGTGGAGTATGGACTCTAACAGGAATTCAGCCTTATGAAATATATCCAAATGGAGTTTTATCCTTAACAGCAACTTCTGCCGGTGGTTGTCCTAGTCAGGCTGTTACGGCGTCAACCGTTCTTTGTGTTCAACCCACCACTACGCTTTCAGTAGATCCTGCAAATGCAGATTTTTGTACTTCTACCGGAACTGTAACAGTAACTGTCAATAATTCACAATCTGGCGTAATTTATCAATTAACCTTGGCAAACGGAACAACCAATACAGGTTCCTCTATCTTAGGCACCGGAGGAAATATCACATTAACTAGTGGTACACTTAGTGCAAACACAACCCTTCAAGTAAGAGCATTGAAGTTGCCGCCCACTTGTCTTGTACTTCAAACAGATAATGTACCTGTGAATTTTTATACCGCACCTACACTTAGCTTAGCTGTTGGTGCTGTGAACTCAACTATTTGCAGCGGAACTTCCGGAACAGTTACTGTTGCCAACTCACAAACAGGATTCACTTACCAATTACGTGACAATTCAAATAATTCAAATATTGGAACTCCCGTAACCGGGACAGGTAGCACCATCAATTTACCTACTGGAAATCTAACCAGTACAACAACATTCAATGTTTTAGCAACAGCTGTTTCACCTTCAACGTGCAGCGGACAACTAACCAATACGGTAACGATTAACGTTACTGCTGCGCCGGCTGCGCCAACAGGCACTGCAACTCAAACTTTTTGTTCTTCATCGAATCCGACAATTGCAAGTTTAACAGCGACAGGTACTTCTATACAATGGTACTCCGCGTCAACCGGAGGTAGTCCACTCGCTTCAACAACGACAATAACTAACGGAACAATTTACTACGCAACTCAAACAGTTAGTGGTTGTGAGAGTACAACCAGGCTTCCTGTAACCGTTACTGTGACTACTGCGCCTTCGGCTTCGATTTCTTATGCTGGAAGTCCGTTCTGTACTTCTCTGGCTACAGCTCAAAGCGTAACGCTTACCGGAACTAACGGTGGTACTTTCTCTGCAGGTGCGGGACTTACAATTAACGCTTCTACAGGGGCAATTACTCCTTCTACAAGCACTGCCGGAACTTACACGGTTACTTATTCAATTGCTGCA
>JBKCIQ010000070.1:0-5412 GCA_046302135.1 Bacteroidota bacterium
CTTTATATCCATTTATAGGTATTGCACAATGGCTGCCTTCAAATAACGGTCTTACAGACACAGTTGTTTACGCTCTAGAGTATAATCATTCAAAAACCAAGGTATTTGCTGGCTCGCTTGGTTCAGGAGTTTTTACATCAATCGACAACGGAGTCAATTGGCAAAGTTCAAATGCCGGTATTACAAACGACAGCATTGTATCAATGGCTTACAATGATTCACTTTTTTTTGTTGGTACTCACTCAGGATTGTTCAAGTCAAATGATGATGGTAGCACCTGGCAATTAGTAAACCAGTTACCTCAGGGATTGACAATATTGTCTATCTGCATAAATGGTTCAGACATTTTTATTGGTACTGATGGAAACGGAGTTTTTTATTCCCCTGATTTAGGGTCTTCCTGGAATACTGTAAATAGTGGACTTTCTCAAACCGCATTAAATGTTACCTCAATTGTTGCTGTTGGAAATATTTTAATGATAGGGACAATTTATGACGGTGTATACAAATCGGTTAACAATGGTTTGTCATGGTCTTCGGCAAATTCCGGACTTGGGTGTACAACATACATGAGATCGTTTTTAAGTTTCGGGAATAAAATATTTGTTGGAACACAGGGTTGCGGAATTTACAGTTCTTCAGATTTTGGTAACACCTGGACCTCCTCCAATTCAGGCTTGACCAACTTAACCGTAATAAAAATGATTGCATCAGGCAACGAAATTTATGCCGCAACTTTTGGTGGGGGAGTTAATTTTTCATCGGATAGCGGCAATACATGGTCAGCAAAAAATTCCGGTTTAAACATGAATAATGATTTAGCAGTTAATACAATCACCACAAATGGTAGTGATTTTTTAATAGGTACATTTGGTTCGGGTGCTTTCAGGTGGCAAACAATCAACACAACAAACAACACATACGATTTTTCTGATAACAAAATCAAAGTTTTCCCTAATCCCTCTACGCAAAAAATTAATTTCAATTCAGAATCAAAGATTATTTATGCAGATCTAGTTGATGGGAAAGGACTTGTTTCAAGATTTTATTTTGATGTTAATGAACTCGATATTTCATCACTTCCCAACGGGAAATACAACATTATTTTCTATGGTGTTCAAAACAAAATAATCGACAAACAACAACTGATTAAGCAATAAATTTTTTTATGGAAATTAAAGAAGCTATTCGCGCTTTAGGTGAGAGATTCCTTGAATTAAAAGACAATATATCTACTGAGGAGGCTACAAAAAATGCATTCATTATGCCGTTTATTCAGGCATTGGGATATGATGTTTTTAATCCAACAGAAGTTGTACCGGAGTATGTTACAGATGTTGGAACAAAAAAGGGTGAGAAAATTGACTATGCCTTATTTCAGAATGGAAGTCCTGTAATTTTGGTTGAGTGCAAACATTGGTCGAAAAATCTAAATCTGCACGACAATCAGTTGCTGAGGTATTTTCACGTTTCAAAAGCGAAGTTCGGATTGCTTACCAATGGAATAGAGTACAGATTTTTCTCTGATATAGAATCTCCAAATAAAATGGATGAGGTTCCTTTTCTTTCATTTGATATTACATCAATCAGTGAAATTCAATTGGAAGAATTGATGAAATTTCATAAGAAAAATTTTGAGGTAGATAAAATAATAAACACAGCTAGTGAGTTGAAGTACATCAACGAAATTAAAGGTAAGATTCATTCAGAATTGAAATCACCTTCTGAGGCTTTTGTCAAATTTATAGTATCATCAATTTACTCGGGCAGGGCAACAGAAAAAGTGATGGCACAATTCACGGAGTTCAGTAAAAAAGCAAATGCACAATTGATAAATGAAATAGTTTCCGCCCGTCTTAAAAATGCGCTGAATCAAAATATGCATATTGAAAGTGATGAACCTAAATCTGCGCCAAACGAAAACATGATTGAAAATACCGATCGCAAGATTGAGACAACTGTTGAGGAGATGGAGGGGTATTTTATTGTTAAGGCACTTTTAAGGAAGAAAATCGAGGTAAGCAGAATTGCCTACCGAGATGCACAAAGTTATTTTGCAGTCCTACTTGATGACAACAACAGGAAAACCATATGCAGATTTTATTTTAATGGTTCCAAAAAATACCTTGCTCTTTTAGACAAGGAAAAAAAGGAAACCAAAATTGAGATTAAATCTTTAGATGATCTTTATAATTATCAAAACAAACTTTCAGATGCATTGGAGAATTTTGAAGAGGCCGGTAAATAAAAATTATTGATTGAACACCACAATTTTTTTGTTCAGAATGCGGTTTGCGGAAATAAATTTCACTAAATAATTTCCTGGTTGTAGAAGTTGTTCCGCCTTTACTTCAAATCTCGAAGATTCAATATATGATTCCCAAATCAATTCTCCCAAAGAAGAATAAATTTGGACTTTAGAAGGATTATTTTTCTCTGAAGATAAAAATCCTGAAATTGTAAAGTCTCCATTATTTGGGTTTGGGTATATGTCAAAGAAACTTTTACTATTTGCATCAATAATAATTATTTTCGAATACGAAAAAGTTCCGTCAAAATCTGTTTGTTTTAGTCTGTAATAATAGGTTTCGCCTGTAGAAACTTCCAGATCAATAAACGAATAATCCAATATTGTAGATGAGTTGCCATTGGCGGCTAACGATTGTACAATTCCAATCGGATTGAATTCAACGCCGTTCAGACTCCGTTCAATTGTAAAAAAATCATTGTTTAATTCAGATGCTGTAGCCCAAGAAAGTTCTATTCCTAAATCACTTTCAGCGGCATTAAAGCTTAGTAATTCAATAGGGAGCGGTGTTACAAGTCCGCCTGTAGCAACGCATGGCAAAGGGTTATCCAAACAATTATTTACTGAATTTCCAAAAAATGATGAGGAGTTGTTTGAGGTAATACCTCCTTGCGCTGTAATTGTACCAGTTCCGACAACTGAGGCATTGTTATTTCCAGCTACACTACCCGATACACTGATCTGACCATTAATAGTGCTTGCATTGCTGTTGTTTAAAATAAGGTTTCCGGTCACATTAACTGAGGCACATGCATCAATAATGAAAACCGTATTATTTGAAAACGTCATTGGTCCTGTATTAAGCGTTGCACAACCATGCACCCAAACCACTACTGTTTGGGTAGCTGTAAATGAACCTTCTATGGTCATATTATTGTAAATATCAACAGTTGCAGAATTCCCTGCATCATAATTATACGCCGCTCCACCTGCTGGATCCAGAAGTACTCCGTAAACCGCTAATGTACCATTGTTTCCTACTGATAGGTTTCCCGTGACCGTAACAGTGCTGTTGGCAGTAATAGTTACATTGGCAACATTGCTGGTTCCTGGTGCGGTTCCTCCATTCCATGTGCTTCCATTTACCCAATTTCCGCCCGGATTTACACTATTGAAATTTTGAGCAGACGTAAAATCTGCAGAGATCATGCAGGTAAAAATCAGAACAAAAACATATACTACTTTTCTCAAAAACATAAATTTTACGAGGCAAACTTATTACATTTAAGTCTCATGTTATGTTAATTTAAACTTAATTTTTTTTCCGTTTATCGATATAAGTATTAAAACTTATGTGTTTTAATTAGGTTGATTTAGAAATTAAAAAAATATTGTCCTTAATTGATATCATTATTCATAATTCTTTTCTGAAATTTGTTTTATGATTAAACAACGTAGTGAAGAATTATTTAATACAGCGCAGAAATTTTTTCCCGGCGGTGTTAACAGTCCCGTAAGGGCGTTTAGAAGTGTGGGAGGAACTCCACATTTTATTCAGCGTGGAAAAGGTTCTCACATTTGGGATGCTGATGGAAATGAGTTCATAGATTATTGTTGTTCCTGGGGGCCACTGATTTTGGGTCATGCCAACGAAATTGTAGTTAATGCTATCAAGAATGCCGCGGAAAATGGTTGTACGTTTGGAGCGCCAACGGAGCTTGAAAATAAACTTGCCGATTTAATTATTTCAAATCATGGTTTCATTGAGAAAATGAGATTTGTTAGTAGTGGCACAGAGGCTGTAATGAGTGCAATTCGTTTGGCTCGCGGATACACCGGCAGAAATAAAATCTTAAAATTTGAAGGATGCTATCATGGTCACACTGATTCATTACTTGTTAAAGCAGGGAGCGGATTAGTAACGTTTGGCAATACATCCTCTGATGGTATTCCACAAAGTTTTGTGAATGAAACAATAGTTGTTCCTTTGAATAGCACTGATGCTGTTGAACAGGCATTCATTCAGTTTAAAGATGAAATTGCATGTGTGATCATTGAGCCCATACCGGCTAACAATGGTTTATTGTTGCAATCTAGAGATTATCTTCTTTTCCTAAGAGAAATTTGTACACTGAATAAATCATTACTTATTTTTGATGAGGTGATTAGTGGTTTTAGGGTAGGGTTTTCAGGTGCCGCGGGGTACTATAATATTAAACCGGATATCATCACTTTCGGAAAAATAATTGGTGGAGGATTGCCGGTTGGAGCATATGGTGCGTCTAAAGAAATAATGTCTTGTATTTCTCCGGAGGGAAGTGTTTACCAGGCTGGTACCTTGAGTGGAAATCCTATTGCAATGTCAGCAGGAATTGCTCAGCTTTCTCAATGTTTACAAAAAGATTTTTATTCAGATTTAGAATCAAAAACAAGGTCTTTTGTGAGTAGACTTACAGAGCTTCAAACTAAAAATAGTTTGTTTAAAATTTTCAGTGTTGGAAGTATTTTCTGGATAGCTTTCACAGATAGAGATTCGATTAACTCTTCAGAGGAAATTGAGCCTGATAGCATGAAATATTTCCGCGCACTTTATCATCAGCTTTTAGAGAAAGGTGTTTACTTTGGACCATCGGGATACGAAGTTGGTTTCGTGTCTTCAGCCCATTCTGAAACTGATTTTAATGTTACTTTAAGGGCATTTGAAGAAAGCTTATAGATTTTATCTTATTGAATATCAGAAATTTAAATTGTTTTTTTACTTTTTATATTTTTTTTTGAATCTGTTGAGTTTTTTATACTATCTTTGCCCTCCCGTTTTTGAAGGGAAAATGTTCTTCGAAATTTTTTAAAGAGAGTGTTGTTAGAACCAAAAAAGTTATTACTTTTGCGCCCCCGCAGATGTGGAATAGGGTTGGGGAGCTGGGGAGTAAGATGTAGGGATTGAGGGGGAGTGAGTTATTTGATATAGGATTATGATGGGGGTCTAAAGAAGATTTAGATTCTTAAAGAAATAATAGAGATTGAAAAGTTCTTTGAAAGAAATGAATAACCAAAAGAAGTAGCAGCAAGGAAGCGATACTTTAATTGGATTAAACAATGCTAGCAGTTGTAGTGATACAACTGAACAATGAGCCCTTATAAAGACATTTCCTAAATGTAAAATA
>JBKCIQ010000071.1:0-3905 GCA_046302135.1 Bacteroidota bacterium
TTTCAATTTGCTCAGCGGTATAAATATTTTTGTAAGCAGGCATACTTGCTCTTCCGTTTAATATTACGTTATAAATGTTCTCGTGATTTAAACTTGTTTTTGATAGATCAAAAGCACCACTCAATCCTGCTTTTCCATCTTTTCCATGGCAATTTGCACAGGCGGAATTATAAATTCCTTTTGCATCAGTAGATTCAATGTTTTTTGCTTCAATAGGTTTTTCTCTTCTCTTTTTAGACATTTCAGCAATTCCGTATCCACCAATAATCATTAATAATGAAAGTGACGCCATAATTTTACTTTTCTTTTTGAATCCAACTATTGCAACCGGTATTGAAACTAATACAACACAAACCTTTATTATCAGTAGGGCTGATATTACAGGCAGATTTACCATCAACCATATCCCTGTCATTAAAAACAACAAGCTGATGATCATCTCCGGAATCTTTACCACTTTAGTAAATATTTTTAATGCCTCATGTTTATTTATAAGTAACAGAATAGTTTTTAATAGATAAATCAGGAGAAAAAGGCTAACAACAATTCTATGTATAAGTGGAAGATATTTCGTCATTTTTCTATTTTTTTCAAAGTAAATCTAAAATTTTGGTATAAAAAAGTAAAATTAAAATAAAAACCCCGAAAAAATCCGGGGTTATTGTTGTAAAGTTGTAATGATTAATTAGCTCGAATTAACTGTACATAACCTTTTTGCGTGGTAACTTGACCGTCTCCACAGCGTGATTTATAATTTGCAATCCAAAAGTAGGTGCCGTCATCGCAATCCGCTCCATTAGTGTTTTTCCCATTCCATTGTTTCGAATAGTCATTGGATTCAAAAACAAGTTGCCCCCAACGGTTATAAATTTCAATGGTGTACTCAGCAGAAGCATAATCAATGAATTGTTGCAACAATCCTCCGCTTAGTGTGTTAATTACTTCATTGTAATAAGGATGGAATAGATCATTTTTACCATCATTATTGGGTGTAAAAATATTTGTAGTTACGTCCGGTGTAAACAATGTTCCAGGCACGGAGCGGAAAACCACAGTAGTTCTTCTTTTGCAAGGAGGTACAATATACGTGACTGAATAATTCATATAAGTTGATCCTGGATTCAGTATAAAAATAGAAGTATCATTAGCGCCCTGAATTGGTATTCCGTTGTAATACCATTGATAAGTTGAAAAGCTATCGGGTGCCATTAATACAGCAGAGGTATCGCCATCACAGAAAGTGGTTAAAATTTCAAGTGTGTCGCTGGGCATAGGAGGTTCTACAACATTTACTTGTAAAGTGTCTTTACAGTTGCCGCTGAATGCATAAATTGTGTACTGTCCTGAACGAAGGCTATCGTTTGTAGATCCGGTCGAGGAGTAACTATTAGGACCATTCCAAACGTAAACATAATTCGATGGGTTGCCTCCTGTGGAGTTAACACTGATTGAGCCTACAGAATCCTGATAACATGGATTATCAATTACGTTTGTTACGGATGCAGAATAGCTTGTTTGGGTAAGGTTTATTGTATAAACGCTAACGCAACCCTGTGCGCTTGTAATTGTGTCTGAATAGATTCCGAATTGAGCAGGTGATGCCGTATAATTTTGTGAAGTTGCGCCGGATATTGGTGCTCCGTTTGGCGCATGCCACTGGTGCGAAAATCCTGAAACGGAAGAGTTGAGTGTGACTGTATCTCCCGGACAAATATCATCATTAGCATTTGTAGTGGTTACTGTTGCTTGCGGTACGACAACTACAGTATCATAACCGCAATTTCCACCGCTTGGTGAAACGCCAATTGTGTACGTACCAGCTGGCAGAGCCGAGAAGGTGTACGATGTTAATGAAGAGCTATTACTTTGATTAGTCGGTCCTGTTATTGTATATTGATATGGAGGCGATCCGGGTCCGTTAGTTCCAGATAAGGAAAGTGATCCCGTGTTTCCTCCGAAGCAAGAAATTGTACTAGAGGCTACAGCAGTAAGATCAGTGGTTGTTCCAATTACGATAAAAGTATCTTTGGGAGGACAGCCCCCACTTTCTACATGTAGAAAAACTGTGTCTGCAGGCAATCCAACTACATTTTGAATAGTGTCGTATATAAAGCCGCTTGGTCCAGGGCCGGAACTCCATATGTAATTATATCCGGATATTAAACCACCTGTAGCCACCGCAGTAGCTGTTCCGGCTGAGTCGCTAGGACAAGTGGGGGTTCCGGAAATTGATTGAAGTTGTAGAGTGGATGGTATGATAACTGTTTGTAAAAATGTAGTACAACCTGCGGCGTTAACCATCTGAACATAGAATGTATCGTTAAGCAACGGGTTGGTAACAAGTAACGTGTCGTCAGTTCCTCCGGGAATAGGATTTAAATTATTAGGGCCATTCCATTCGTATGCGACAAATCCTGTTGGAGCAACTAACGCTACTGTAGGATTGCCAGTACAGAAACCATTAACAGTACCCTGAATTATATTACATGTAGCATCGATATAAGCGTAACCAAAATGACCCCCGTATCCGCAGTCTGCTGTCCAAAATTCAATTGTTATTGTTTGGCCAATCCAGGCAGACAAGTCTACTCCTACAGTGGTCCAAGTTTTATAGTATAAAGTTTCAAATTGATATTGAATTTGTGTAAACGTAGGATCACCTGCTGCTTGCGATGCATCCACTTGATATTGACCGCATCCTGTTAGAGGAACACCTGCGGCATCTTTAAACTGAACTTTAAAAAATGGCTGAATTCCATTTGGATGGTTAGGGTCCTGAAGTACTACAGCGTAAAAATATGTGAACTGAGCGTTCTGAGTCGTAACATTCATGGTGTAAACCAATCTCTCTGTACCGTAGTTATAAGCATCGTTACCAAGTCGGGTAGAAACCCCCCCTCCAAATGGGCAAACAACTGGAATATCTGCCAAGCCTGTTGTTGGATTTATTGCAATTCCATCGTACCCAACAATCGGTCCAAGTCCAGGGTTGTTATTACCTGGCGCAGTTGTCATTAGAGCAGTCTGATTATTACCGGGAACACCCGGAGGTATAGTGTTATTTGCCCCCTGGTTTAACCCCCCAGTCCAGGTCGCAACCCCGTAAGGTGGAGATGAAGCAATTTGACCTGTAACATTTGTGCCTGTAGGAACCCATCCACCAAAATCTAAATTTTCAAAACTAGCATTCGGACAATTGCTATTCATTGGTTGAGGCGTTAGATTTACATATTTAGTTTTAGTCTTCTCATCATAAAAGTTTTTAGGTAATTTTTTTCTTTGTTCTAGTGAAAGTATTGGTGATTCTTCATGTTGATGTTCTTGTTTATATTTAATTCGCTTGAAATAATCTTTCACGTATTGGTCTACATATTGTTCTGGCACATTTACAGCCTTTGCTTCTTGTAGAGCCTTATTATATTCATCACTGTTTTTCTCAACTTGAGTATATAACCGAGGCGAGATAATCACTAACGAAATCAATAAAATCAATAATTTTTTCATGATTTTTTATAAATGTTTTCTAATTTGCTAAGATAAAACATTTGTGTAACATCAAAAAAAAAGTTTTTTTTAGATAAAAAGTTGCAAGTAATAAAAAAGTTATTACTTTTGCGCCCCCGCAGATGTGGAATAGGGTTGGGGAGACGGGGAAGAAGATGTGAGGATTGAGATTGGGGATTGAGGGGTTAGGAGTTATTTGATATAGGATTATGATAGGGGTCTAAAAGAAGATTTAGATTCTTAAAGAAATAAGAGAGATTAAAAGTTCTTTGAAAGAAATGAATAACCAAAAGAAGTAGCAGCAAGGAAGCGATACTTTAATTGGATTAAACAATGCTAGCAGTTGTAGTGATACAACTGAACAATGAGCCCTTATAAAGACATTTCCTAAATGTAAAATA
>JBKCIQ010000072.1:0-6959 GCA_046302135.1 Bacteroidota bacterium
ATATTCCTAAAGCCGGCGAGAAAAAACAATTGCTTGATCTCAGCCTGAAAAATGCCGAACAGTTTAAAAAAGAAAAAGAAAAACAATCTGAATTAGTTGATCCGGAAAGACACAGCAAACGCATACTTGCAACAATGAAAAAAGATTTGCATTTAACTGATGAACCGAGTCACATTGAGTGTTTTGATAATTCAAATATTCAAGGAGAATTTGCTGTGAGTGCTATGACAGTTTTTAAGAATGGAAAGCCCAGTAAAAAAGATTACAGGCATTTTAATGTCAAAACAGTAGTGGGTCCTGATGATTTTGCAACAATGGAAGAGGTTGTTTATCGCAGATACAAAAGAGTAATAGAGGAGTCAGAGCCTATGCCGCAATTGATTGTTATAGATGGAGGTAAAGGACAACTCGGTGCCGCAATAAAGGCACTTGAACAACTTGATCTAGTTGGTAAAGTTGCAGTGATAGGTATCGCAAAGCGTTTGGAAGAAATTTATTTTCCAGGTGATTCAGTGCCGATTTACCTAAACAAAAAATCAGAAACATTACGCATAATTCAGCACATTAGAGATGAAGCACACCGATTCGGCATAACGCATCACAGAAAAAAAAGAGGCAAGGCATTGATCAAAACAGAGCTGAACAACATTAAAGGAATCAGCAACAAAACTTCTGAAAAACTTTTAGCTGAATATAAATCGGTCACTGCAATTAAAGAAAAAAGCGTGGATGAAATTGCTAAAATAATTGGAAGGAGTAAAGCCATAATGGTATTTGAATACTTCACACAACAAAAACAATCCTCAGATGAAAAAGATATTTTGTAAATTTGATAAAACTGAATTATGTACTCAAAAGATATAAGATATTTCATCTTTTTAATTACGCTAATAAACTTTTCTCTTTTAAATGCGCAAAAGAATAAAAAAGAGAAAGAAGAACCGAAATTAGTTTTTGACATTAATGCCGCGATTTCTGTGGAAGGTAAGGAAACAGGAAACTATAGCATTGCTATGCACCACGCAGGAAAGACGACGGACTCTAATTTTGTGAAAAATTCAAACGTTTTTACTCTAGAATTAAATAGAAACGATGTTTATACTTTGTCTTTTTACAAAACGGGGTTTGACACCAAATACATTATGATTGATACCCATGTTCCGAAAGGAAAAGCAAAACAAGAATATTATGAACTAGCGTTCACAGTGGAAATGCACCCAGAACACGGTATGCAAAAAGAAGAGTATAAAGATCATCCGGTTGCAATTATGAAATATTATTCAAAAAAGGATGATTTTGATTATAGCACCAAATACCATGAAGAGATTAGTCATAAGGAGAAAAAGAACCGTGGTAAAAAATAGTACTACTGAAATTAATAACGCATTCCGTTAGTAATTTGCTATGAATAAAAAAGTACTGGTAGCACCGCTGGACTGGGGGTTGGGGCACGCTACAAGGTGCATACCTGTAATACGGGAGTTAATACAACAAAATTTTCAAGTCATTTTGGGAACAACTGCAATTACGGGAGAAATACTTTCCGCAGAATTTCCATACCTGGAAACCATAGAGCTGATTCCTTATAATATTCAATATTCTGAAGTATGGCCAGTTTGGTGGACGGTTTTAACTGATTACAAGCGATTGACGGAATTAACCCGGTATGAGCAGGAAAAAATGAAAGAACTTATAAAACAGCATAAGATTGAAATCATTGTAAGTGATAATCGATACGGATGTTTTTCGAACGAAACAAAAAATGTCTTTATTACTCATCAGTTAAAAATAAAAAGTCCTCTGTTTGAAAATAAAGCAAATCATATTATCAGCGAACAACTTAAACCTTTCGATGAGATATGGATACCGGATAATGAAGACAAGGAAGATAATTTATCTGGAGAGTTGTCTCATGCAAAATCTGAGGACCTTAAAGTAAAATATTTAGGAGCTTTATCCAGATTTTCTGACTCAAGTTCAGACGAAGGAAAAGAATTTGATGTTTGCTTTCTATTATCGGGAGCAGAACCTAAGCGCACTCAATTTGAAAGTGAATGTATAAACTATATCAATTCCACAAATAAAAAAATTGCAATTGTAAGGGGCACAAAAAATAAATTAAGTGAATCAATCAGAAATAATAATTGCATTGTAAAAGATTTTCCTGGAACTAAAGAATTGCATGAGCTTATCACTTCAAGTAAAAAGGTAGTCTGCAGAAGTGGGTATTCTTCAATTATGGATCTTGCTTTACTGAACACACCTGCGTATTTTATTCCTACACCAGGACAAACAGAACAGGAATACCTTGCTAATTACCTTGATGGAAAATTTGGATTCAAAAAAATTTCATCAGTTAAAGAAATTGAAAATTTTAATGATACAGAACATCATTCAAAATTCATCAATCAAATTAAACTAAAGGAAGTTATTTCGAGCCTGGCTTAAAGTATTTACTTTAAACTTAGGAATTTGTATTTTTGCAGATTATAAAATATTATTATGCGCATTACATTATTAGTCTTTGTTGTACTATGTTTCGGGCAATTTAAATCACAAAGCAGAGCAGAGAAAATTGCTTCTGCAAAAAAGATGTACACAGAAATAACTGAGTTGGAAAAAAATAAAAATGCAGAGAACTGCAAAAATATCTCCACTGAAACCTCAACTCCGGGCAACGATTCATTACAAGTTCAAGTTGCCGAATTTTGTGAGTTAACAAAAGGATATTCAGTTTATAAAGCAAACCTCACAGATAAAAAGGTTACTAAGCGTTATGAAATTTATTTAAACAATAATGTGATTTTTTATGTTGTTACGAATGAAAAATCGGGTAAATGCGAAGAAGAAGACTATGTTTATTACGATAGTAAAGGAAGTATTATTAAACTATTGATAAAGTCAAATAATTGTGATGGAAGTGCGCCAAGTAAAAATTCTGAAGCAAAAGATTTCAACAAAGTTAAAAGCTCTGCAGACGACATCAAAGCAAGTTTCAGTAAAATTCAAAATGCTTTAAAAAAGTAAATTTTACATCAAGCTTTTAAATTATTTAAATTTAGGCATTGAACGAGGTTGATGAAAAATACATGCGTGAGGCACTGAAAGAAGCGCAGTACGCTTTTGATAAAGATGAAGTTCCTGTTGGAGCTGTTGTTGTATGTCAGGACAGAATAATTGCTCGTGCGCATAACCTCACCGAATTACTTACTGACGTAACTGCGCACGCGGAGATGCAAGCTATTACTGCGGCGGCTAGTGCGATAGGAGGAAAATACCTGAATGAATGTACACTTTATGTTACCCTGGAACCTTGCGTAATGTGTGCGGGTGCGATTGGTTGGGCACAAATTTCAACCGTAGTGTATGGGGCAAGTGATGAAAAAAAAGGATTCGGTCTTATGAACAATAGAATAATGCATCCAAAGACTACATTAAGAGGGGGAATTCTGAGAGAAGATTGCGGAAGATTACTCAAAGAATTTTTTCAGAAAAAAAGAAATTAGAGAGTTTAAATCTTCAATATTGAGTTTACATTTTAATAACAAATACCATTTTAATTTGTTGAAGATGGAAACTTGCCGAAGGGTACAATGAGCCAACCGAAGTATACACTGAACTTGCTAGGGTTGCGCCCTGAGTCCGCTGATGCGGACCGCTGATGCGGACCGTCGAAGGGTGACCCAAATACTACTCCTTAATACAACGAACAGACATTCCGTTTGCACGATTATTAGATGCATTACCTGCACTACTACTATTAAAAACTAAGTAGGTAGCGCCTAAAGATGCAATTGTCCTACTCCAATAGTAACCACTGGAACCAACATTAGTTAAAGTACCCGAACTAAAATTACGGTATCCTGCAACAGTCCATTTTAATGGGGAATTAAAAGCACCTGAACTATTGTAGGTATTCCAACTTGGTCTTTCCTGAGCATCAAGCTCAGCATCTGTTGGCAATCGGTAACCGCTAGGGCACGGGTTGTTTATGCCATTAATACCTTGCCACAAATTGCTATTTTGGGGACTTCTCCAATCGTTTGGCGAAGAAGATGTCAAAATAAAATTTCCGTTAGACGGTTGGTCGTTGCTGCTTAAGGTTGTGTTAGTGGGTGATGTTCTGCACTGGTGTCCATCACTTCTTCTACCCCATTGGTATAAATCTCCATATGCGTTAACGTCTATACTACTTGTCGCAACTTGTGAAGCTCCCAAATTTCTATCCATCCAGGTTTTACCGGTGTTTGGATTGGTTACATCTACAATTGCTGTTGGGCCGTTGCAAAACACTGAACCGGCGGGGTAGCCTGGTGAAACATTTACCGTAAAAGTACAACCTTGCCCTCCAACAGCAATAGCAAAACTTGCTGTACCACTACCGCTTGGCGTACCGGTAATAGAGTAGGTTAAACTTCCAGAACCACTTGCCAATAAACCTTGCGTTAAACTTGCAGTTAAGCCTGTAATCCCTGATGATGCTAAATTTTGGGAAGAATAATATCCTCCATTACCACCCGTGTAAGGAACAGTTACAGTAACACCACTTGCGGTACT
Organism: Bacteroidota bacterium; assembly: GCA_046302135.1. Lineage (GTDB taxonomy): Bacteria > Bacteroidota > Bacteroidia > B-17B0 > Aurantibacillaceae > AM-1111. The sequence goes on from JBKCIQ010000072.1 coordinate 4,558, forward strand.
ATTCGCATACAAATTTCCTGTAGTTGTTGCACCTCCGCAATTGATGGCGCCAACAGAACCCACCGTTTCCTTAATGCAACGAACCGAAAAGCCGCTAGCTCTGTAGTAGTTATTAATATTTGCATTACTACTATCGAAGAAGAGGCTGCGTGAATTGGTAGGGCTAACCGCACTGCTCCAATAGACGCCATAGGTACCTACCATGCCAAGCGAGCCACTACTGTTGTCGCGGCCGCCCGCCAAAGGCAATTTGAGTGGGGAGGCAAAAGCGCCAACGCTGTTTTGGCTACTCCAACCTGTATGCTCGGCAGTTAACTCCGTTTCTGTTGGTAAACGATAGCCAATAGGGCACGGATTGTTTACTCCGTTTACCCCCTGCCATAAATTGGTGTTTTGTGGGCTTCGCCAATCGAAATTTCCTGAGTTGATTATGATAAAACTACTATTAAGCGGTTGGTCTGTAATACTTAAAGTGCTAGTAGTTGCAGAGGTTCTACACTGGTGCCCGTCACTTCCTCTTCCCCATTGGTACAAATCTCCGTAAGAGTTGGCATCGGTACTGCTCGTGGCAACTTGCGTAGCTCCCAAATTTCTATCCATCCAGGTTTTGCCGGTGTTTGGGTTGGTTACATCTACAATTGCAGTTGGTCCGTTGCAAAATACCGAGCCTGAGGGATAAACCGCAGGCTGAACGGTTATAGTAAATGTACAACTCTGCCCGCCAACAGAAATTGTAAAACTTGCAGTACCTGAGGTTGTGGGCGTTCCTGTGATGTTGAAAGTTAAGGTGCCTGAGCCACTATTAATTACGCCAGACGTTAGTGTTGCCGTTAAGCCCGTAACACCGGTTGAAGAAAATGATTGTGTACTAATACAACCTCCATTACCTCCGGTGTAGGGAACGCTTACCGTTACACTGCTTGCAGATAGCCCACTAATAAGATTACCAATTAAAATGTAATTATTACAACCAAGTGAGCCTACAGTTGCAACCTCTTTTATACAACGAACAGAACGACCGCTACCACGATTGATATTGTAAATATTTGCGTTAGTAGAGCTAAAATCCATGCTTCTTGATGCTGTAGAATTAATTGTGCTGGTCCAATAATTTCCACCTGAACCTGCATCTACAACTAATCCTGACAAAAGATTGCGATATCCTCCTACTGAAAATTTTAATAATGCACTAAAAGCACCTGCGGAGTTATTGCTACCCCAACTTGAACGTTCAGAATTTGATTCCGCCTCAGTAGGTAAACGATATCCTGTTGGGCAAGGATTGTTCAATCCACCCTGACCTTGCCATAAATTATTGTTTTGTGGATTTAACCAATCTAAGGGTGTGTTAGATGTGAGAATAAAATCGCCATGATTTGGTTGTTGGCTACTGCTTAATGTGGTTGTGGTAAGTGAAGTTCTACATTGATGTCCATCGCTTCTTCTACCCCATTGGTATAAATCACCATATGCATTAGCGTCAGTACTGCTAGTGGCAACCTGCGATGCACCCAAATTTCTGTCCATCCAGTTTTTGCCAGTAGTGGGGTTGGTTACATCCACTATAGCTGTTGGGACGTTGCAAAATACGGAGCCCGCAGAATACTGAGGCTGGCAATTTGGTTTGTTGGCCGCCAATTGTACGGGAGAATAAACAGGGTTACAATTGGTATTGGTAACCATAGCGCGGTAATATTTATTACCAGAGAATAAAAATCCATAAGGGGAAAAATTTGCGCCGGGTATATTGCTCCAATTTAATGAGTCAGTAGATTCCTGCCATTGCAGGGTACCGGTGTAAGAGGGCAAACCGAGATAAACACTGTCACCAGGGCAATAGGTAAAGGTTTGAGATTGAAATTTGAGCGTTATAAAAAAGCAGAGCAATAAAAAAAGATTTTTCATCTTGAAACAAATAGGATTGTCTTTCAAAAATACAAAAATTAAAAGAAATCATTGCAACTGCGCCTTCGGCAGGCTATTTTCTATTTACTTTTTCTTTCTTGAAAAAAAAAAGTAACAAAAAGAATTCAAGAACAAGCGAATGCTCTTGCTCTCTGCTTTTTTCTTTACGTTCGTGCGTTGCGTCCGCACTCTCTAAAAAAAGCATTCACCCTAAACAACTCCGCGCTTGTTCACAGCCAACGCACGACAATATGATACTTGATTGGAATAGGACCGGCCTTATTTTTTCTGGTTTTACGGATGATAAAATTGCGTTAATCAAGGAGTGCAGCTCTGAGTCCGCTAAAGCGGACCGCCGCGGCGGATCGAAGAGATCGCGCTACTTATAGCAATTTTTGAAGAAGTAAAATTGCGAGGAAACGAGTAAAAGAAAAAATGAAGCCTTGACTTTTTTGCTACTTTTTTGGTCAAGCAAAAAAGTAAGCAGGAGTTTATAT
>JBKCIQ010000073.1:0-58177 GCA_046302135.1 Bacteroidota bacterium
GTATTTGAATTGCTTTGTGTTGAAATTGACAAAACAGGTCATCACCAACCGAGTCCTCATTGGGAAGAATCAGTTGAAACCTTTAAAGAGGTAGAAGTAAAAAAAGAAACAACATCTAAGATAGTAGCTCCCAAGAAAAAAGTTTCAACACAGAAAACAAATGCAAAAAAAGCCCCTGTAAAAAAACAGGTGTCAAAAAAGAAAAGTGTTAAGCCCTCTAAAAAAGTTGCAGCGAAAAAAGTAAACAAACCCGCAACAAAGAAAAAATCTAAAGCTTCACCTAAAAAAGCAGTGAAGAAAAAGGCAGTTAAAAAAGTGGTTGCAAGCAAGTCAAAAAAGAAAGTTGTAGTTTCTAAGAAGAAAATTGCCGTTAAGAAAAACAAAGCTAAAGCTGCATCAAAAAAGAATGCAAAAGTAAAATCGGTTAAAAAATCTAATTCAAAATCTAAAAAGGTAACACTTAAAAAGAGCGGCAAAAAAGTAGTTTCTAAATCTGCAAAGAAAAGAAGATAAAGGATTTAGTTTTTTATTGAGTTAAACATTGTCAATTTACTTGACGCCGTATTTATTTTTATATTTTTCGTATTGCAATTGTTGGGTGTTGTAGAGTGAGATTTTTCTGCCTTCTATCCAGGCCATGGTAACTACATTTGTTCTCATGTCCAAAGCATCTCCTTCTGATACAAAAAGTGATGCGAGCTTCCCCTGTTCCACCGAACCAATTTTTGAATCAACTCCTAATATTTTTGCAGCCGAAAGCGTAATAGATTGCAAAGCATCCTCTTTACTTAGTCCATAAGCGGCGGCGGTGCCTGCCAAAAAAGGAAGATTTCTAGTATTCATCGCTTCCATATCTCCGGCATTTTGTAAGCAAAATTGAACAGAATCCTTTTGCAATAAATACGCGGTTTTGAATGGGGTATCAATATCATCTTCATTTAACGAAGGGAGATCGTGCACCCTATTAATCATTACTGAGATTGAGTTCTGTTTAAGGAATGTTGTAATCTTCCACGCGTCCTTTGCGCCAACAAGCACTATTTTTTTCACGGAAAAATCCTTACAAAAATTTACCGCCGCCATGATCTCTTTTACATAATCAACATGAACAAATAATGCTTTATTTCCGTCAAAGATTGCTCTCATGGCTTCAAAACGTAAGTTTTTTTCATCCTGATTTTTTGAAAGAGCATAACCTTTCGCGTCAGTAAAAAACTTCTTGAGGTTGTTCAATTGAATTTCATATTGAGCCATCTGATCCTCTGTTCCTCTACCCTGCAACATTCTTGGGAAATTAAGATGAATGCCATCATCTGCCTTTAAAACTGCATCTTCCCAGTTCCAGGCATCTAGTGAAACAACAGAAGATGTTCCACTTATTGTTCCACTTCTCGGAGTAACCTGACAATACAAAACACCGTTGGTTCTTACAGTAGAATTAATTTTAGAATCTGTATTAAAAGCTATCAATGATCTCACATGTGGATTGTATCCTCCAACCTCAGAAAAATCTAATGTTGCGCGTACAGCATCCACTTCTGTTAAACCTAAGGTGGAGTTAGGAGCAATAAATCCAGGATAAACATGCTTTCCGTTCAACTGAATTATGGTATCATATTTTGCAGGATCAATCTTGCTGACTCTTGCATCCGCAACCAAATCTATTTTACCGTTCCTAAATCCTACCAAAGAATTTTCAATCACCTTTCCGTTACCAACATGAAGAAAACCATTCATTAATAAAACCGATTTAGTCTGAATGGGAGCTGGTGTTGGATTCTGAGCGAATGCAAGACTTAGGGAAAAAAGAAATGTTATAAATAAAATGTTTTTCATATTCTCAAATTAATTTTGATTTTCGAGTATTCCTTCTGTGTCGCAATGATAAAGCAAATGTCTTTGCTTACGGGGTTTTTGAGTAGTTTCTCCACCTTTCTTTGCCTGTATCATTTTATTAATTATTCTCAAGCGTTCCTTTTTTATCTCTTCACGAAGTAATAAATCTTCTTGAGCGTCGTAATACACAACACCATCGATAATGGTCTTATCTACCTTTGCATATACGCTCAGCGGATGGTCTGTCCACAATACCATATCCGCCTCTTTTCCAACTTTAATGCTTCCCATCCTGCTATCCAGGTGTAACATTTTCGCCGGATTCAACGTGCAAAGTTTCAATGCTTCTTCTTCCGATAATCCTCCGTATTTAACTGCTTTGGCCGCTTCTTGATTCAATCGTCTTCCCATTTCTGCATCATCTGAATTCACTGCCGTAACAACTCCTACTTTGGTCAATAATGCGGCATTGTAAGGTATCGCATCCATTACTTCCATTTTATACGCCCACCAATCGGAAAATGTAGATGCCGCAATTCCCCTTACTTTCATCTTATCAGCAACTTTATATCCCTCCAAAATATGGGTGAAAGTATTTACAGTAAAGCCCATGCTGTCTCCAACATGCATCAGCATATTAATTTCACTCTGAACATATGAGTGACAAGTAATGAATCTCTTTTTATTGAGTATCTGCGAAAGTGTTTCCATTTCGAGATCTTTTCTTGGAAGAATTGCTGATTTCCTTTCTTTTTCACTCAGTTTATTGAAGCTCTTCCATTTGTTTTCATACTCACGTGCACGAGTGAAATGGTCGTAGTACACTTGTTCAACACCCATTCTTGTTTGTGGAAATCTTGTAGTGTTGAAATCTCCCCAATTGCTTTGCTTAACATTTTCTCCAAGGGCAAATTTTATAAATCCGTCTGCATTCTCAATTTTCATTTCTTCCGGATTAAGTCCCCAGCGTAACTTTATTAGTCCGCTTTGCCCACCAATAGGATTAGCTGAACCGTGTAATAATTGGCAAGCTGTAACTCCACCGGCCAACTGACGATAAATATTAATGTCCTCAGAATTAATAACGTCTCCCATACTTACTTCTGCAGAAGATGCCTGCGTGCCTTCATTGACGCCTTCACTAATTGCAATATGTGAGTGTTCATCAATTATTCCTGCTGTAAGATGCATTCCTTTACCATTAATAATTTTCACATTCGTTATTTTTGTAGCGTCAATATTATCCTCTATTTTCTGTATTTTTCCATTAACCACATATACATCGTAATCTTTTAAAATTCCCTGTGCCTCATTGGTCCATACTGTTACATCTTTAATCAATACAGGAATCAAATTTGTTTTTGCCCTTTCTTGAATTGATTTTATTTCAATCTTCTTCCCATAGGCATTGAAGGGATAAATAACATCACCGCAATAAAATTTTCTTTTGTCCTGTTTCTTTATTGAGTCTGATTTTGCATTTTCAATTTTTAAAAGAGACCATTCAAACCAATCTCCATTTCCTTTTTGACCTTTTCCCGAGAATGAGTTCTTATTTTTATCAAAACTTCCACTGAGCCTAAAAAAATTAATACTGTCAGTCGGAAAGTAAATTGTTACATTAGGATCTTTAAACAAGAAATTTACACTTGTTTTCACTGTGTCCTTAAGCATTATTGTTGCAATTATTTTATCATCTGCTTGTTTTATACTGAATGAATACTTTTCGGTTGCGGTCTTGAGCTCGTATTTCCCATTTAAATCAGGCGCATTGTAATCAGAAAATTTAAAGGGAACACCACTAACCCATGTTTCATGTATTGAACAACCTTCATCAAACACAGATTTACCTGAAATAAAAAATGATGCTATCATTCCTTTTTTCAGTGCTCCGATTTTATCCTGAACACCAAGAAATTCAGCAGGTGAGTATGTCAATGCTTTCAGCGCTAAGGACTCCGATAGCCCATAATCTATACATTTTCTTATGTTTTTAAAAAATAACTTTCTATCCTTCATTCCGTGGAGCGTAATTGAAAAAGGAATTGAGTTTTTTTCAAAGTAGAACGGGTTAACTACTGCCATTTCCCAGTGTTTTAAATCAGTTAATGTAGCTTGCTCAGCATCAAAAGGATCTTCCACGTCAAATGCTTCCGGGAAATTAAGCGGTAAAATGAATTTGCAATTAGTTGCTTTTATATCCAATATTCTCTGATATTCATTTCCACTTCCTTTAATGATATAGTTTACATTAAACTCGTCTCCGATCTTGTCCGCCCTAAGCGCACTCAACTTATCATTGGTTTCAAATATTTGCGGAAGTGATTGTAAACGATTAAAGGCATCAAGAGAAATATTGTATTCACCTCTATTACTCTGATTGGAGTACCATTTGGCATCCAGGTAAGTTTGTTTCAATAATGCAATGGAACCGGCCAAGGCTTCAGGAAAATCCTGAGGAGAAACACCTTTCCGGAATGAGTATAATGCAGCGGCTTTATCTTTCACTATAGATTCGTTTTCTTTTGAGTTGTTGAGCGCAATCAATGTGGCACTTCCTCTTACGATTCCATCTTTTTGGGATGTGAGTAAAAACCCAAAGCCTAATTTTCTCAACTCATCAGCGGCCTTTTGATCGTGGGCAAATAATTTTACGGCATCTGTCTCTGGTCTCACCGCCATATTCCATGCATAAGGACCTTTTAATGTGCTTTCCATTTGAGGCGCAAAAGGTTGCTTCGCAGGTAATTTTACCTCGGGCATTCCATATTCCGAATAAATATCGATAAACGCAGGATAGATGTGTTTACCTCCCAGGTCGTAGACAATTGCCTCAGCAGGAATATTTAATTTTTCTCCGGCATCTAAAATAATTCCGTCCCTAATGAGCAATACGCCATTCGTTAGTACTGTCTGGTAATCGATATGTAAGTAGCAGTTTTTAAAAGCATAAAGGTTATGATTATTGGATGGTGCACCGTTTGTAGGGAAAGTGCTTTGTGCCTTTGTAATATTGACAAAAAACAAAAGCAACAGAACTACATAAATCTTTTTCATAATTTGATTATTAAACTTTTTCTATGATTACGGCATATCCTTGTCCAACTCCTATACACATTGTTACCATGGCATATTTTTTATTTTTTCTTTGTAGCTCCAGGGCGGCACTGAGTAAAATCCTAGAGCCACTCATTCCCAATGGATGGCCTAGAGCAATTGCTCCCCCGTTAGGATTAATTCTCGGATCGGTGTCACTCAGATTCCACGATCTGATGCAGGCAAGCGCCTGTGCAGCGAATGCCTCATTTAATTCAATTACATCTATTTTATCCCAATTTAAACCAGCTCTTTTTAATGCCTTATTGGCGGCTTCAACAGGACCGATTCCCATTATGCGCGGCTCAACACCTGCTGCAGCTGAAGAAACAATTCTTGCTAAAGGATTCAATTGATGAGTTTTCATACCCTGCTCAGAGGCCAACAGTAATGCTGCTGCGCCATCATTTAAACCGGATGAATTACCGGCAGTAACACTTCCATCTTTTCTAAAAGCCGGTTTTAGTTTTGCTAAATTTTCTAATGAGGTGGAGGGCTTCACGAATTCATCTTTACTGAACGAAAGCGGATCTCCTTTTTTCTGCGGAATTGAAACAGCAATGATTTCTTTAGCATGAATTCCATCGTATGTAGCTCTTGCAGCTTTCTGCTGACTCAAAAGCGCAAATTGGTCCTGATCCTCACGTGATATTTTAAATTTTTCGGCAAGATTTTCTGCTGTTTCACCCATTGCGTCCACACCGTATTTCTCCTTCATTTTTGGATTTATGAAACGCCAACCAAAACTGGTGTCAAACATTTGCTGATCTCTACCGAAGGCACCAGAGGCTTTTGAAATCACCCAAGGACCGCGGGTCATATTCTCTACTCCGCCTGCAACCATCACATCCGCATCTCCAGTCATAATTACTCGAGCTGCATCAATTATAGCACATAGTCCCGATGCGCATAAACGGTTAACTGTTTGGCCCGGAACTGATACCGGATAGTCTGCCAACAACGTTGCCATACGCGCAACGTTTCTATTGTCTTCTCCGGACTGATTGGCACAACCAATAATAACATCTTCTATCGCCGTAGGGTCTAAAGTTGAATTTCTTGACAAGATTTCACGAAGTACGACAGATGCGAGATCATCTGTTCTTATGGTGGAGAGTGACCCTCCAAAATTACCTATCGGAGTTCTGATCCCATCGGTAATGAATGCACTTTTCATTTATTTAAAATGGATTTTGAAATTAAGGAAACAAATTTGATTGAATTTATTTTTCAGGATGAGTTTCATCCACTCGCTTTTTTACTTCCTGTATATGCTCATTCACTTCATTCCTTACATCACCGAAATTACCGGTAATATCCTCCTTTATTCCACTTGCTGCATCTTTAAACTCACGAATACTTCTTCCAAGTGATCTCGCAATTGTTGGGAAACCTTTGCCTCCGAATAACATCAAAATGACGAGTAAAATGAATATAACTTCTCCCCCTCCAAGATTGAGAAAAAGCAAAGGAGTTGAAGCTGAGAACATAATTTAAAAATCTTTGTTTTTACGAAACTTTAATAACGTATAAATTCCAAAGATGAAGACGCCTGCTACAAAGACAACTACAAAAATATCTCCACCATCAATTTTATACATGTCCATGTTACAAATTTAAGCAATTGATTAATGGAAAAAGGGCAGTCAGAAAAATAATTCGGACTGCCCTTTAAAAGCTAAAAAACGGAATCAGGCTTTCGATTTACGGTTAAAATCTACCACAATTGGAGTTGAAATGCAAAGTGATGAATATGTACCGATGATACGACCAATTAACAATGCAAAAATAAATCCTCTGATACTATCTCCCCCGAATATGAAAATCACTAAAAGCACGAAGAATACTGTCAAAGACGTAAGTATGGTACGGCTTAAAGTAGAGTTCAATGCAAAATTTATAAGCGAATTTCTTTCTTCACCATGAACATCGTCTTTACCACTTTCTGCAAGTTTTTCTCTGATCCTGTCAAACACAACAACGGTCTCTGTCATGGTGTAACCCATTACAGTAAGAATTGCGGCTATGAAATCTTGCCCAATTTCTAATGAGAATGGTAATAGGTTATCACAAATGGTATAGAATGAAAGAACAACCAAAACGTCATGGAATAAAGCTACAACAGCACCAAGACCGTATTGCCATTTCTTGAAACGGATAAGGATGTAAACAAACATCAGTATGCAAGAAAAGAATACAGAAAGGTAAGCTTTGTAAAGTATATCGCTTGCGATAGCAGGACCCACCTTTTGTTCTTGTACAATGTCAAATGGTACACCCAACTCTTTTAATTTGTTACTAACCTCGTTCCTAACCTTAACATCAACGTCATTACCCGGCTTGTCTACGAGATAAGAAGTGGAAATTTTTAATTGAGAATTTGATCCAACGCTGGTTATTTCCGGCTTGCTTCCGAAAACGGTTGATAGTTTTGATTTAACTTCTTCAGGGTTCATTTCTTTATTGAACTGAACCTGATATGTACGTCCGCCTTTAAAATCTATCCCAAGATTAAAACCGCCATTTTTAAAATAAAACGCAATACCCGCCACAATTACAAGAGCAGAAATTGAATAATAAATTTTTCTCCTCTTAACGAAATCGATGCTTACATTTTTAAAGGCATTTCTAGTTAAGTTGTTATCAAACTGAACATCTTTTTTACGTCCGATAAACATTTCAAATATTACTCTAGAAAGCAACACAGCGGCAAACAAAGAAGATAAAATACCAACAATAAGTGTTGCCGCGAATCCTTGGATTGGGCCACTGCCGAAAACGAAAAGAATTATTCCAAGAATGAGAAGCGTAACGTTACTGTCAATAATCGAAGACATTGCATGCTTAAAGCCTTCTCTAATGGCAAGCGCATTTGATTTTCCAAGCGCTAATTCTTCCCGAACACGCTCGAAAATTAGGATATTAGCATCAACTGAAAGACCAATAGTAAGCACGATACCAGCAATACCAGGAAGAGTTAATACTTCTCCCCATGAAGCAAGAACACCCATAATGAAGAAAATATTGATGAAAAGTGCAATGTTTGCAACGAGACCTGCTTTATTGTAATAGAACAGCATGAATAAAAGGATCACAAGAACTGCTCCGGCAAAACTCATCCAACCATTAGAAATTGCTGCTTCGCCCAAGGTAGCTCCAACTTGAGATGCAGCCACAATCTTTGCAGGCGCAGGTAGTTTACCCGCTGAAAGTACAGACGCTAAAGCTTGCGCTTCTTTAATGTCGAATGCTCCGGTAATTTGAGAGCGGCCGTTAGGGATTACAGAATTAACGTTAGGCGCAGAAAAAACAATTCCATCCATAACAATAGCAATGGCCTTTCCTCTTTTTTGTTCCTCTTTAACACCTGCGTTCATCTGCTGAGCCTGCTGAACGCAACGCTCCGTAATGTCTTTCCAAGCATCAGCGGCCTTACCCTTCATTGTCATATCAATATCAGGATGACCGAGATCGTCAAATCCTTGACGAGCGTTATCAATTACATCACCGCTGAGGGCAGGTTTAATTGTATTTGGCTGAGAAGATTTGAGCGCATATACTTTATAAAAACCATTACTCAAATAAGCATCAAAAGACCAACGCATATATTTTGGAAATGCCTTTCTCACCTCAGGGTGACGTAGATAATTCATTAATTTTCCGGTATCACCTTTGGCAATGTAACCAATTACGGGTCCTGGGATTAAATAGCCCTTCTGGTCTACGCTTGGGATAAGGTAGCGGGAAATTGGATATTTCTGAAGTAAACTGTCACGCGTAGCTTCTTTTGAATCTTTAGACTTATCGTTTGAAACAGTCGCGGTTGACTTGGTTGAATCTTTGGTTGAATCCTTCTTAACAGGCTCTGCTTTAGCTGTATTAACAGAATCCTTTTTGGTTTTTTTATCAGCCACCTTTACCGTATCTGATTTAGTACTATCAGATTTTTCTTTTCCTGTAAGGTCCTTGATAATGTATTGACGAACCTTATTATTGGCGTTTTCCCAATACTGATTCATGTCAAAGTTGTCATAGGTCTCCCAGAACTCGAGATTCGCAGTTCTTTCCAAAAGTGTTTTAACTTTTTCAGGGTTTTTAGCCCCTGGTAGCTCAACAAGAACACGACCGCTTGAAGATGAACCCACAGAACGAATGTTGGGCTGATTAACTCCAATACTTTGAATCCTTGAACGCAAAGTTGTCTCCACATTTTTCAAACTTTCTACAATTTCTACTCTTAAAACCTCAACAACTTTAGCATTATCTGCATTGTATTCAATTTTATTCCTTATTTCTGTCGACTGAAAAAACGGAGCAAGTTTACCCCCGGGATTAATATTATTATACTCTTGGGCAAATAATTCAGCGAAATCAGAGTTTTTACCTCCAAGTTTATTTTTGGCATTTTCAATTGCCTGATTAAACTTAGGATCTTTATTGTTCCCGGATAATCCGCGGATAATGTCTCCAACGGATACCTCCAACACCACGTTAATACCACCGCGTAAGTCAAGACCAAGGTTGATCTCACGTTTTTTACAATCTTCGAATGAAAAGTCACCAACGAGAACGTCGTAAACCTTAACACTGTTCAAAGAATCGTAATAGCCTGCAAGAAGTGTATCCTTGAAAAGTTGTCTTATCTTCTGACTGGCAATTTTATCTCCCAAACTGAGAGAGTCAATCCTTTTCTTATAGTAAGGCTTGTTTAGTAAAGCTTCAATTTTTGATTCTGCCTTACCTTCCTCAGAACTTACCACCCAGGTAAATGAAAGATAAAATAAACAGCACAATGCCAGCAGAATAGTGAAAATCCAAATGGAAATTTTGTTTTGCATAACTTAAAATCAGTTCGTTATCAAATTTTTTAAGGGTGCAAATATAGAACTTAACCTCAACTTTACCAAGTTTAAATTTTATTGCTCAAAATCAGCCAATTTGCTTCATTTTTAGGATGTTAAAAGTAGTATTTTTGCAACATGCTGAGAATTTTGGGTACAATTACGTGTTTTTTTCTTTTTTGCACGCTTTTTAGGTCGCAGTCTGTATTTTACCGTGACGATTCGATAAAGGTTTACATTGGAAACGATGCCCTTCTGAATCCATGGGCCGGTGGTCTAAACGCTACGGAATTTTCAAACATTGATTTGAATTTTGATGGAAAGAAAGACCTAATTGCTTTCGATAAAGAAAGCTCTAAAATAAGATGTTTTATTTATACGGGACTTCCCGGTACAACTAGATTTAAACACGCTCCTCAATACGAACCTGCATTTCCAAAGGTAAACGATTGGTGCATTTTAGTAGATTACAACGCCGACGGTAAAGAAGATATTTTTACTTACACAAGCGGCGGAATGAAGGTATTTAGAAACACTTCCCCTACAGGAGGCCCTTTGCAATTTACTTTAGCTTATGGACTAATTTATTCTAACTATAATCCTACAGGCAATCCAAATTTGCTTAATCTTTATTGTTCTCCCGTTGGCTTTCCGGGAATTGCAGATATAGATAACGATGGCGATTTGGATGTGCTTACTTTTTCTGTTTTCGGTACCATGATTGAATACCACAGGAACAGAGCAATAGAAGATGGATTTTCCCTGGATTCACTCAAATTTGTATTAGAGGATAACTGCTGGGGTGATTTTGCTGAGAATACATGCGCAACCACTCTTAATAATTGTCCGAACTTCATAAAATGGAATGAGATCGTTCACCAAAAAACATCATCAAATCTTCATGCAGGCAGTTGCCTGACTTGTTTTGATAACGACGGAGACGGAGATAAAGATTTGGTGTTGGGAGATATTTCATGTGATTCAATTGGATTTTATTACAATACAGGTAACGTAAACAATGCTCATGTTGACTCAACCACCAAAGTTTACCCTCAGTCAAAACCTGTGAAAATTTCCTATTTCCCTTGCACTTACTTTGTAGATACAGATAACAACGGTATAAGGGATTTAATTGTAAGCCCTCACAGTTCAACTGCCTCAGAAAATTTTACGTCCACTTGGCTCTATAAAAATACTGGTACTGATAACAATCCTGTTTTCGCTTTTTCTACACTAAATTTTCTTCAAGACAGTATGCTTGATTTTGGAACCGGTGCCTACCCTACTCTTATTGATGAGAACGCAGATGGTAAAACAGATATAATAATTGGAAACTACGGGTATTATCAGAATCCATTTTATCAGTCGAGACTCGCTCTGTTAAGGAACATAGGAACAATTAATAACCCTGAGTTCAAATTGATAACCAGAAACTACGCCAATCTTGGTTCATTCAACATACAAAATATGGCACCTGCATTTGGTGATCTAGACGGAGATGGAGACAGAGATTTACTAATCGGTGATTTCAACGGAACTTTAACCTATTTTCAAAATGTAGCAGGATCAGGAAATCCATTGAACCTAGTATTTGTTGGCGCAAATTGGAACAACATTGATGTGGGAAACAATGCAATGCCTCAGATAATTGATGTGGATCGCGATGGGCTGAGAGATTTACTGATTGGTTCGAGAAACGGGAAAATATTTTTCTATAAAAACACAGGCACTTCAACAAATCCTGTTTTCAGTTCAACACCTACCTCTTCTTCATTTGGGGGAGTAAATGTTTGTCAACCTTTATACATCACAGGATTTGCGGCTCCCAATTTGAGAGACATTGACGGCACGTATGAGTTATTGGTAGGTTCTGAGCGTGGATTTCTTTACCGATACGGTAATATTGATGGAAATATAAATGGCAGCTTTACATTAATTGATTCCGTGAGCTGGAATATATGGGAAGGCGGAAAATTATCTCCAGCAACCGGTGATTTAAACGGAGATGACATTGCAGACATGATACTCGGAAACCTTGATGGGGGAATTTGTTTTTTTAAGGGGGATTCACTTCTGAGTTCAATCAAGCAAAATGAAAAAGCAAAAGACTTATTTACTTTAAACCCTAATCCTTCTGAAAACTCAACTTTCATCCGTTTTGAAAACAAGTTTTTTGAAGAAAGATCAATAGAAATTGTAGATTTTTCGGGAAGGATTATATTATCATTTAAAAGCAATCAGCCCGCCATTGAAATCAAAACATTAGAATTATCTGATGGTATTTATTTCATAAGATGCGATGAAAAAAACAAATCCTCAACCAAGAAATTAATCGTTAATCACTAATGAGAAAGGAATTATTTTTTCTATTAATTGTCTTTGGATTTTTTTCATGCAAGTGGGAGACTTCAGAACTTGCAAGTAAAGATTATCCTGATGACGTAGGAAAAATTATTTTAACCAAATGCGCAGTTGCAGGATGTCATAATGATGCGAGTTATCAAGCGGCGGGTGGACTCAATCTTTCTACATGGGATAAATTATTTGAAGGCGGAAATGGCAGTGCTTGTATTATTCCATATCGTCAGGATTTCAGCACAGTGTGTTATTATGTAAACACTTTTCAGGATTTAGGGGTAGCATTATCCCCGACAATGCCGTTAAACGGAAGTCCGTTAAGCAGAAAGGAAGTAGAGACTATCTATGAATGGATAAAAAGAGGTGCTCCGGATAAAACAGGCTTTGTGAAATTTTCAGATAATCCAAACAGAAAAAAATATTATGTTGCAAATCAAGGGTGCAGGGTGGTAACCGTATTAGATATGGAAACACAATTGCCAATGCGTTATATAGATATTGAAACGGGAAATGCAAGTCCTCACATGATCCGGCTTTCACCCGACAAAAAATTTTGGTATGTGATTTCCATTGGGGGAAGCTCTATAAAAAAATATAGAACAGAGGATGATGTATTCGCAGGTCAGATTCCAATTGGAGTTGGTAATTATAATACGTTCTGCATTACTTCAGACTCCAAAAAAGCATACATTGTTGATTTTTCAGCGGTTGGAAAAATAATTGAAGTTGATTTAGAAAACATGCAGTTTTTGAATTCATATACCACATCAGACTGGGCTAATATACACGGATCATGTTTGAGTCCTGATGGGCAGTTTTTATATGTTACCAGTCAGTTACAAAACAGAATCTTTAAAATCCCTGTGAATGATTTTTCATCATACACTGAGATTGTAATGAACTCTTCATTCCCTTCAACTTTACAAGGAATTACTGATCCTCACGAAGTAATTTTTTCGCCGGATGGCTCAAAATATTTTGTGAGTTGCAATAGTTCAAATGAGGTAAGAGTTTTTGATACTAATTCTGACACTTTAATTTCAACAATATCTACCGGACAGTTTCCGGTTGAATTTTCACTTTCATTGCAACATCCTTATCTTTTTGTAAGTTGTATGGAAGATGTTACACACTTGAATCAACCAACAACAGGCAAAAAAGGTGTGATCAGTGTTATTAACTACAACACGAATACCTTGATTCAGCATATTGACGCGAGTTTTTATCAGCCACACGGAATGAGTGTAGATGAATCAAAAGACCAATTAATTGTTGCATCTAGGAACCAGGAAACGAACGGACCTGCACCGCATCATACTACAAACTGCGGAGGGAGAAATGGTTATTTAACCTTCATTCAACTTAACAACCTTCAAAAAACAGGAAAAAGAATCGAAATATCCGTAGATCCCTACTCGGTTGCAATTAGACCCTGAAAAATTATTTTTTTTCACATTTACACCTTAAATGATTTTCTTAAGGCAACATAAATGGTTATTTTTATCGTGAATTACAATTAAAGATTAAGTAGCACGTTATAGTTGTATACAAAAGAGTGAAAAAAACCTATCTAATAAAAATTCTGTTTATTCTCATTTCATCAACTTCCTTTGCGCAATATAGAATAGGACAGTGGGTAGATTATTTATCATACAATACGGCTCCATCCGTCACCAAAGGAAACGACAGAGTTTATGTTGCAACCGGTAGCTGCGTTTTTTCATACAATTGGAATGATAATTCACTCGACAAAGTGAATAAAATCACAGGGCTCAGTGATATGGGTGCCAAACTTGTCAGATTTAACTCGTATAATAACACCCTAATAATTTCTTATTCCAACTCAAATCTGGATGTAGTAAAGAATGGAGTCATAACCAACTTTTCAGATATTCTTCGAAAAAACATTACGGGAGACAAAACTATTTTTCACATTTCATTCTACAAAGAGAAAGCTTACATAGCAACCGGATTCGGAATTGTTGTTTTTGATACTGATAAGATGGAATTTAAGGATACTTATATAATTGGAAATAATGGAAGTTATCTAAAGGTGTATGATGTTGCGGCTGATTCATCAAAGATTTTAGCAGCAACTGAAACCGGACTAAAACAAGCTGATATCAATTCAAATCTAAATGATTTTCAAAACTGGGATTTCGTTCCGGGCCTACCAAAGAAAGCTTTCAATTGTGTGGCGCGTTTCCAAAATGAGTTTTTTGCAAATTATTCCTCAACACTTGATACCGGCGTAGATTACAAGGATACACTTTATTACTTTAACGGAAATACTTGGGATACCATTAAAAAGTACCACATTGCTCCCGGACAAACCTATCAAGTAAAGCGACTCCTTGTAGATGAAAGTATTCAAAGCCTGCTAATCACCGATCAGTGGGGTATAGACGTGTATAATAAAAATCCCATTTGGGACAGAGCATACCAAATTGGAGGTAATTTCCTATATTATAATGCAAGTGGTAACTGGATTTTCCCAGGGGTTAAAGAGGCCGTTTTCACTCCCGGTTTAGGCTCATTTACTTTTTGCGTGGCAACTGACAACTGCGGTCTTGTTAAAACAACTGCGTTCGGAGGCCAAGAACAAATTTTACTTGATGGCCCGTCAACAAATCTTGTAAGTCAGGTTTGTATTCAGGATGATAAACTTGCAGTGGCTCCCGTTTATTTATCTGAGATCTGGTATAATCAGTATCGCAGAACGGGAGTATATACCTTTTCAAATGGAAGCTGGAATAACATCACCAAATACCCATTGGATTCCATTTATGATGTAAACTGCATAGCATTCAGAAAAAATTCAACAACAAATTATTTTGCAGGAACATGGGGGAATGGCTTATTGGAATTCAGAAATGATACGCTCTATAAAATTTACAATGAGCAAAATAGTTCCCTAAAACCTGCAACAACAACCAGTAATTCTGTTCGTATTAATGGTATAACAACAGATACCGCAGGCAATGTTTGGGTAGGAAATGCATTCACGTCTTTTGTACTTTCCGTTATGCGTCCTAGCGGGCAATGGACAGGATTAAATTTTGCAGCCTTTGCTCCAAACACCAGTCTTGTTGGTAAAATCCTAATTGACAAAAACAATCAAAAGTGGATTCAACTTCCCGGTGTTGGTTTTCTCGTTTATAATGATGGAGGTAATTATGCTCAACCCAACAATAGCAATACGAGAAAAATTACAACTGCGCTTAACGGAGGAGGTTTGCCAAGCGCACAGGTATTTAGTATGTGTGAAGACAAAGATGGTGACATTTGGATTGGCTGCGATAAAGGAGTTGCTGTATTCTACAATCCGGAATCAATTTTATCTTCAAGCTCAGGTTGGGATTGTCAGCAAATAATTATTGATCAGAATGGAATCGCAAAAATTCTTCTCGAAACAGAAACTGTTTTTGATATTGTTGTTGACGGAAATAATAGAAAATGGATCGCAACTAAGAATGGGGTTTATTGTTTATCAGCAGACGGACAAAATCAAATTTATCACTTTACTACAGAAAATAGTCCTTTGTTTTCTAATACAGTAATAGATCTGGAATATAACGGAAAAACTGGTGACGTCTTTTTTGCAACAACAGAAGGTCTTCAATCCTTCCGTTCAGATGTGATTGATTCGTTTGAAGACTTCACAGATGTTTACGCCTACCCTAATCCGGTTAGGCCTGGTTATGAAGGTCCGATAGTTATTAAAGGGATGATAGATAAAGCAGTTGTAAAAATAACAGACATTACAGGAGCACTTGTTTATGAAACCACCGCAAAAGGCGGACAAGCAATTTGGTATGGTAAAAATTCACTCGGCGAGAGAGTTTCTACCGGAGTTTATGTTGTGTTCTGTGCCACTAGCAACGGTGAACAGAAAACAGTTACAAAAATTTTGCTCGTTAACTAAAGATGCAGATCAAATCTTTAGGCATTATCTTGAATAACGTTAAACTTGGGGACAAAAAAGTAATTTCAAAAATCTACACTCAACATTCCGGTTTACAATCTTTTGCCATCCATTTTGGAACCTCTTCAAAATCGAGAATAAAGCCTGCTCACATTCAACCGCTAAATCTTGTTGAACTTGAAATAGTTTCAAAAGAAAAAAACGAAGTGAATCGAGTAAATGAGATCAGGATAGGAAAACCTTATATTGAAATTCACAATAACATTTTAAAAAGCTGTATCGCAGGATTTATAAATGAACTTTTGATAAAAACCTTGAAAGAATCTGAAGCAAATGAAGATTTGTTTCGTTTTATATATTCAAAATTTCTTGAACTGGATGAAAACAAAGGTAATCTTGGCGGTTGGCCACTTCATTTTATGATGGGGCTAACGCAGTACCTCGGCATTATGCCAAACAACAACTTTAGCAAGGATAATGTGTTTTTTAATATGATGGATGGCAGATTTGAAGTAGTGCCTCCGCTTCACGTGAACTACTTAGATAGAAATGACTCATCGATGTTTCATAAATTGATTAACGAGTACGAGAACTTTTTACTATTACCGCCGAAAAATGAAGAAAGAAGCATCATGCTGAATTTACTAATACAATATTATCGTTTTCATATTCCCGGATTCAGTGATTTCAAATCACTTCCGGTTCTTCAGGCTACATTATACAGTTAGTTATTTTAAAAGAAAAAATGACAAAGTGGTTCTGTGCTTCGTAAATTTGAATTAGTTGAAAAAATAAAATGACTTCAACACTAGAAAAATTTTTTATTGACACTCATAAAGCTATTGAAAACGAAAAGCTAAAAAAGCAACTTCAACAATCCTTGTCATCATATAAGGTTAAGAACGAAAATGCACTTACTCAGTTTCAAAATGTAGAACTAGCGAAGAGCAGAGCTGCCGCTATTAGGCAAAAAGTAATTGAAAACCTTGACAAATATTTAATTGAGTTTGAAAGCAATTTTAAAAAACACAATGGTTCACTAATTTGGGCTCAAAATAGCGATGATGCACTGACAAAAATTGAAGAAATACTTATTTCAGAGAATATTCAGTCGGTCATTAAATCTAAATCAATGATCACTGAAGAGATAGGGTTAAATGAATTTTTAAAAAGTAAAAACATTGAATCCATT
The DNA here is from genome assembly GCA_046302135.1 of Bacteroidota bacterium. Taxonomy (GTDB): domain Bacteria; phylum Bacteroidota; class Bacteroidia; order B-17B0; family Aurantibacillaceae; genus AM-1111. The sequence goes on from JBKCIQ010000073.1 coordinate 17,249, forward strand.
GAAACCGATCTCGGTGAATTCATACAACAATTATCAGACGAAGCACCTTACCACATAGTAACGCCATGCGTTCACAAATCAAAAGAGGAAATCAACCAATTGCTTTCAGAAAAATTAAATGTTTCAGCAAAACTTTCCGCAGAAGAATTAACGACCTCAGTGAATCAACACCTTGAAAATAAATTTAATTCTTCAACCGCAGGTATTACCGGTGCCAATTTTTTAATTGCAGACTCAGGTTCAATCGCTATAACTGAAAATGAGGGCAACGCTTTTTATTGTGTAACTGCACCAAAAGTGCATATTGCCATTACAGGGATTGAAAAAATTATTCCTACAGCAAACGAGCTTGAATTGTTTTGGCCCTTACTTTCTAGTTTTGGTACCGGCCAAAAAATGACCACATATAACCATATCATCCGCGGGTCAAAAAAGAGAGAAGAAAAATCAGGGCCGGAAAAATTTTTTCTGATTCTATTAGACAATGGCAGAAGTGAATTATTAGCAAAGCCTGAACAAAGAAGTGCACTTGCTTGTATAAGATGCGGAGCTTGCTACAACGTTTGCCCCGTGTATAAAAATATCGGAGGACATGCCTATGATTTTGTTTATGGTGGGCCAATTGGTAAGGTAATTGCTCCTCATTTTTCACAAAAAAAAGATTTGCATCATCTAAGCCATGCATCTTCTCTATGTGGTGCCTGCACAGAAATATGTCCAGTTAAAATTCCGCTTCATCAATTAATGTTGGTTAATCGAAAACAAGATGCAAATAAAATTTCCTCAGCAGAAAAATTAATTTGGGCCGCTTGGAAAAAGGCTATGCTCAGTAGAAAAATGATGGACAAAGGTGGAATATTCGCGAAAAACACATTGCTATATTTATTATTCAAAAAACCTTGGGGAAAACAAAGAGATCTGCCTAAGTTGGCAGAAAAAAGTTTTAATCAAATCATGAGAGAAAGACTGAAAAAAAATGATTAATCCAACCAACCCGATTTTCCCAAATCTCTCAATTGTTTTTTTGTTGGCCTTCCGCTCCCCTTCTCTCTTGTTGCTTGAGGCAAAACAAAAACAGAAGGCAAAACATCTTTCTTTTCTCTAGGGGGTGAATGCTCTAAATAAAAATCTTTAACCACACTGTAAGCCTGGCGTTTGTCAATTAAATTTACCACCTCAATTATTCTGGTGTAATCTTTTTCTATTCTGATGTGATATTGCTCTCCTGATTTTACAGTATGAGAAGCCTTTAGCGGATACAGATTTTTTAACTTCACCTTACCCGAATTACAAAAATCTGAGGCAAGAGATCTGGTTTTGAAAACGCGAATGGCCCAGAGGAATTTATCTAACCTAACTTTTAAAACTTCTGAATTCATCTTAATTCATCCATGGATCCTGCGGAAAGTTAGACAACACATTATAATTGCTACCTATTCTCTTCAACTCATCACCCCAAATTTCATTGGATGCATCTCTCATTAAATTTTTATAATTAGCATCAGAAACAATCCAACTGTCGCTTTCCAACTCATCATGCAACTGACCCTCACCCCATCCGCTGTATCCTAAAAAAAATTTAATTTCCTTCGTGCTGATTTTTCCTTTTCTAATTAAACTTATCAAATCACTATAGTCTCCGTTCCAAAAATACCCGCCGCCGATAGGAAGACTTCCATTAATATGCTCACCACAACGATGTATAAAAAAAAGCTGGTCTTGTGAAACCGGGCCTCCAAGGTAAACAGGGAAATCAGCATTTTTCAAGTTACTGATTATATCCTTTAACTTCACATACATCGGGCGATTCATAACAAAACCAACTGAACCTGATTCATTGTGCTCAGCAAGTAAAACTATTGCTCTTCTGAAAAAACCATCCTGCAAAAAAGGTTTTGCAATAAGAATTTTATTTTGTTCCGGTTGATGCTCAGCCATTGCTTTTGGTTGATTATCTTTATATCATAAATATAATCTTAATGGAGGACATCAACAAATACCTTAAAGAATTAAGAAAAGATTTTTCTAAGGAACAATTAGACGAAAATCAAGTGGCTAAGGAACCGTTTATACAATTTGATCATTGGTTTAGAGAAGCGATTAAGGCGGGTGTGAACGAGCCCAATGCTATGACCCTTTCATCAATTGGAGCAAACGGAAGACCATCTTCTAGAGTTGTTTTACTTAGAGAATATGACCAAAGAGGTTTTGCATTTTTTACGAATTATCAAAGTAAAAAAGCCAAAGAACTTTTATCTCAACCTTTTGCCTGTTTAAATTTTTTCTGGCCGGAATTAGAAAGACAAATAAGAATTGAAGGTAAAGTGATGATGCATACGAAAGAGGCAAGTGATAATTACTTCAATTCAAGACCCCGCTCTTCAAGAATTGGAGCGTGGTCTTCACCTCAGAGTAGTGAGTTAGCCAACAGAAATGAATTAGAAAATCTAGTGACGGAATTTGATAAAAAATATCCTACCGAAGATGTTCCTCGCCCCGAATTTTGGGGAGGATTTTTATTAGAGCCTGACTACTTTGAATTCTGGCAGGGAAGGCCGAATAGATTACATGATAGAATTTTCTACAGCCTAACAAATGACAATTGGAAAACCGGAAGACTGGCTCCGTAGAGTTTTTAGAGAAATTAAACTATCAAAAAAACGGTTTTTTTGCTCTGCCTAAAAATGTTACAAGGGAAAAATGCTCTATTAATTTCGCTCCCCTTTTATCATTTTTGAATAATCAGGAATTTCAATAAGCTCTTCGCGTTTTTTGAAATCATCAGCTGTAAACTCTTCCTTCATAAAAACAAACCAATAAGCTTCTTTGTTCATTCCGTTCCAATGAATAATTGTTTGTCGATATTGAAGACTCATGATTAAGTTGAGATTGATTAAAAAATAAATAACTACTACAAAGATTGAAGCGTTAAACAACTTATATCTCAATTTATTCGGGAAATTAAGAAACCATTGAAAAAAAGCGGCAAGAGGAAAAATGAGTGAAGCATAACTCTGAACAAGCGCACGATTACCTAAACTTCCGCCATAGCCGTAATCCCACCAACTTGAAAGCACGTATGAGTTGAGAACGGTAAAAATTAAAATTGCGAAAAACATTTCCCTGCTGTTTTTCCAAAGAAAAAAGAATCCAATTATTGAAAATATAAAAATAGGTGCGTAAGGAATTAAACCTTTTCTGAAACCAAACCAAAATTGCAATAGTTTTGGATCATTAAAGAAAAAACCTTCATCGCCATAACTATAAAATAGCCATTTACCAGAATAGGTTTTCCAATACAACAACTGTGGCATTAAAACCAAAATAAAAATCAAAATTCCAAACAGTATTTGAAATTTTTTATCATTCCAAAATTTAAATCTTTCAGATAAAGAGGTTATGTTTTTCAAACCAAGAAGCATTGGAAAAATTAAAATTAGTACTTCAGTTGGCCTAGATAAAACAGCCATGCCGCCGAAAAAAGAAAACAATAAAATGTGTTTTAATTTCCCAGACCGATACCAGCTCAGCACATTGAAAATGAATGCAGACTGAAGGAAAAAAAGAAACGAGTGACTCATTAGACCTTCTGAGGCCGTGTAATAAAAAAGATTAGTGGCAAAAAACAAAACGGCAATCATGCAAACAGAAAACCAATCTCCGTAGAAAAAACGCAGTGAGCGATAAACACAATACAAACCAACAAAAACATAAAAGACCATCCCAACATACAACAGCCAAATATAAGGTGCTGAATATCCGTCTTGCGGATAATCATAAAATGGAGCCACACAATGTGCCAATACAAAAAACGGAAATTCCATAACGGCTATTCCTATTGTGAAACGTTGTATTTTATTTCCGTTTGGTTGCGCAACTGCCCAGTAACGCGTAGCGTTTGTAAAACCCGGGTCATGATGGATAAAAATCTGAGGCAAGTAAGAATAATATTGATCTATATCACTAGAGAAGGGCGTTGAAGTCGTCCAGGCGGCATATTTTTCAGTTTTTCGAATTAAAAAAACAGAAGCAATTAAATAAAAGATTATTAATGGCTTTATCCTAAATGGTCTCCAGAAAACATCTCGGAAAAAAGTTTCCATTCTATCTAAAAAAGTATTTCCTGTTTTAAACGACAATTAATTTACTTTTTTATTTTTTTGAAAAGTGCGACTTCATAATTTTCAAACCCAAAAGACTTCAAAAAAACCGCATTGCTGTCTGACGTGATTTTTTCCTTACCGAAACGAGTCCCGGGACCAAATTCAGAATCCCAAATGATTAAAGATTGGTCTTTCATATTAGAAACTTCACCAGCATACATAAGCTCATCAGAGTCAATTTGCTCTTTTGGATTCAAATCATAAAGCAGAATGTTATAAGGATTCCCGAAATAAATTTTACTGTATTGCACCTTGTTTTTCATTACCCAAGCAGCAGCATCTTTTAATACCAATTCCTGGTAGCGAATATTCTCTTTTGGCGGGAACGAAGATCTTGAAATCAAAACCCAAATAGAAGCTGAAGAAAAAACTAATCCGAACATGATACTTAACTTAACGGAATTTCTTTTCTTAAATATCCTATACAAACTTGTAACAGTTCTTAATGCCAAAAGTACGTATAGCGGAACAACACATGCCATTACCCGTTCTAATCCATAAGAAGAAAATATACCTTTCCACCACATAATTACGTGAGCCATGAAAAACCCGACTGAATATCCTGCAATCAAAAAAAATTCAGTAACAACATTTTTTTTACCTATTTGATTTCCTTCGAAATTATTTTTTGAGAAAAGAAGACGTAGCCTTAGAGCCGAAATTAAAATTCCTACCAACATTAAAACCTCTAACAGAATTCCGAACATAATTTCTGATCTTTCAAAAAAATGAAAAAATGTTCCGTGTCCGTACAACTCTTCACCGTTGTATGGATTTCTATTGATCAGTATGAAAAAATCATCCATAAAAACATAACCAATTAGCGAATAAAACAGAAGTCCTGAAAATAGTTGCGGAATATATCTCCATTTTTTTGTAAACGCATATAAAACCAATAATACCGGAATGAGTAAGTATCCTTCCTGCCGCGTTAAGGGCAAAAGCGATGCGAAAAAAGCTGCGCTAGCGTATTTTTTATCTATATATAAATATACGATCCAGGTGAGGTGCAATGCAAAAAGCGGCTCAGTCATTGCAGTATACAATTGATTAAAATAAACAGGAGTACACAATAAAAAAATAAATGCGAGCCAAGGAAAATTTAAATTTAACCTCTTAGCTGTTTTATGAAGAATTAATCCTGTTAGACATGCAATAAGAATATTCATGAAATGCATTCCTTTCAAACCGAATTGAGCGAAAGGCATGGCAATGAGAGTAAAAACAGGCTTATTCCAAAGGTCAAAAAAATGATGTGGATGCTTTAGTGCTGTCTTTGAGATAAGGTAATGGAAAATACCATCAGATCTGTCTCCTGTAAAGTTCAGAGGCAGAACAATAATAGATAATAAAATCAAACAATAGAGAGCAATAGCCTCCGGAGCAATAAATACGTTATACTTTGGATAACTATTATTATTCTTATTCAAAAAATGAAAGGGTCGTACAAATTTAGCGCACAATTAATGTGCTCCGCCATCGTGCTCATCCGGACCTAACGGAACAGTCTGTGGAATAAAATCATTTTCAGCACCCGGCTTACTGTAGTCATAAGCCCAGCGCTGTACCACAGGCAATGGGCCAGGCCAGTTTCCATGAATGTTTTCCATAGGGGTTGTCCATTCAATTGTATTTGAGTTCCAAGGATTCTGCGGTGCTTTAGGACCACGGAAAATTGAGTAAATAAAGTTGAAGAGGAAAATTCCCTGACCTAAAGCTGCGAAGATTGCACTGTAAGTAACAAATTCGTTAATGTCCATCAAGTTATCAAACATTGGGAAGTTGCTGTTGTCATAATAACGACGAGGAACACCGCTGAGTCCTAAGAAATGCATCGGAAAAAATACACCAAATGCACCAACGAAAGTAATCCAGAAATGAAGATATCCTAGTTTTTTATTCATCATTCTGAGGAACATTTTCGGGAACCAATGGTAAACACCTGCAAACATTCCAAAAATTGCACTTAACCCCATAACAATATGAAAGTGTGCTACCACAAAGTATGTGTCGTGAATGTTTATGTCAAGGGTAGAGTCTGCCAGGATTATTCCTGTAACACCCCCTGTGATGAAAGTTGAAACCAATCCAACTGAAAACAACATTGCCGGAGTGTACTGAATATTGCCTTTCCAAAGCGTGGTGATATAATTAAATGCTTTTACAGCTGATGGTATGGCAATAAGAAGTGTTGTGAACACGAAAACAGAACCTAGGAAAGGGTTCATACCGGTCATGAACATGTGGTGACCCCAAACTATGAAAGATAAGAAACCAATCGCTAACATGGAACCAATCATGGCACGATATCCGAAAATAGGCTTACGAGCACATGTGGAGATAATCTCAGATGTTATTCCCAAGGCTGGTAAAAGAACTATGTAAACTTCAGGGTGACCTAAAAACCAGAATAAGTGTTCAAACAAAATTGGTGAACCACCTACCTGCGGTAATGGCTGACCATTAATGTAAATATCACTCAGGTAAAAACTAGTTCCCATCTCACGGTCAAAGATCAGTAATAGGGCACATGAAAATAGTACAGGGAAAGAAAGCACTCCTAATATTGCTGTAAGTAGAAATGCCCACATTGTTAGTGGCATTCTAGTCATCTTCATTCCTTTTGTTCTAAGATTAATTACGGTTACAATGTAATTCAATCCGCCAAGCAAAGACGAAACGATGAATAGACTCATTGAAACCAACCATAAAAACATTCCGGTATCAGATCCGGGGATTGCGTCTTTAAGAGCAGACAACGGAGGATAAATCGTCCACCCGGCAGACGCAGCTCCTTTCTCTACAAAAACAGAAAGAAACATAATCAAAGAAGACGCAAAGAAAAACCAATAAGATAGCATATTCATAAAGCCTGACGCCATATCGCGCGCTCCAATCTGATAAGGTATTAAGAGATTGGCAAAAGTACCACTAAGACCGCCCGTTAATACCATAAATACCATTATAGTTCCGTGAATCGTTACTAACGCGAGATAGGCATTTGGATTTAATATACCGTCGGTGCCCCACTTGTCTCCCATAACAGCATTAATGAAAGCAAACTTTTCACCGGGCCATGCCAACTGCATCCTAAAGATAATAGACATCATCATGGCAACAACTGCCATTACTACTGCGGTGATAAGGAATTGACGAGATATCATCTTATGGTCCATACTGAAGATATACTTCGTCCAGAACCCCTCTTCATGATGTTCATGATGATGAACATCGTGAGCATGACTGTGAACTTCATGCGCAACAACTGTGTGTGATTGATTTTCCATATAGATTTTTTTTAAATTTTATTTCGAGGTCATGAAAGGCTTTTGTTTACTCATCCATTCATTGTAAGATTTTTCATCCTCAACAATTATTTTTAGTTGCATATTGTAGTGTGAGGCACCACAAATCTTATTGCATAACAACACATAATCAAATTCATAAGGGTCTTTTCCAAGTTTCAATCTCTTTTCGTTGATCTGGCGTACCTGCTCAACAACATATGGATCTTTTCTCATTTCTTCTGTAGTCTTAACAGGAGTGAAGCGGAAAGTGGTAATCTGTCCGGGAACACAGTTCATTTGCGCACGGAAATGAGGCATGTATGCTGAGTGAATCACATCTCTTGAACGGAACTGAAAAATTGCTTCACGATTTTTAACCAAATGAATCTCTTTTGCTAATACATCATTCCAACCGTGTTCTTTGTCTGTTGTGTCTATAGCTACTACATTGGCCGCAGGTTTATCGCACATCGTGAAATCAGTTTTACCAAATTCATTGTCAGCACCCGGATATCTTACAGTCCAGTCAAATTGCTTTGCATACAATTCGATTTTCAAAGCCTTTGGATTTGGTGTATCATCCATGATTTTATTCCAATACATCAAACCAAAAATTATGATCACTGCAAGGAAAATTGCCGGAACAACGGTCCAAACCATTTCAAGTTTGTTGCTATGCGCGAAGTAGTAAGCCTTCGAATCATTTCTACCATAATATTTATTAGCAAAATAGAAGAGAACAAAATTAGTAACTAGGAAAACAATAGAAATAATGATAAAATTAAAGTTCAAGAGCCAATCGATGTCAAATCCATGCTTTGATGCTGACTCAGGAAGAAGTTTATCTGCATAAATGTAAACGTGCCAAAAGCAAAACGCAAAAAAGGCAAATACAAACAAGTACAACATTCTGCCCATTAATTTGTTGTCACTCTCTTTTACCTTCCACTCAGGCTCTCCTTTAATGGTTCTGGATAATTCAACAACACGTAATAACTGATGTCCGCCAATTGCGAGAAGAACCAGTGCTATTATTATTAAAAGTGTCATCATATTTCTGTATCTTATTTAATGTTCAACAATTTTTTTATTAGGTTGTGTGATGTAAACTCTCCTGTAAATACGGATGATTTTTCACCAGGAGTGGTTGTTTCGCCAGCGCATTGAAAACAACCAGCATAAACGTTCCGATAAAGAAAAATGGCATTGTAAATTCCATCCAACCAAGTTGAGCATATTTACCCACGGTTGGTGGCATAATAATCATGTATACATCTAGCCAATGTCCAATCAAAATGATTGCGCCAACAAAGGCAAGGAAAAAGAAATTTCTTTTCGAATCACGACTCATCAACAATACCATGGGGATCGCAAAATTTATCAAAAGCACAAACCACATTAATGCTTTGTAGTCTTTCCATCTGTCTAAAAAGTATCTGATTTCTTCAGGAATATCAGCATACCAATATAGCATAAATTGAGAAAAATACAAGTATGTCCAAAGGAAAGAAATTGCGAACATCCATTTGCCCATATCGTGAATAGTTGACTCCGTAACGAACTCCAGATAACCTTGACGACGCATCCAAATAATTATTAAAACAATCACGGTGCAAGCACTTACCCACATACCTGAGAAAATATACCATCCAAATAGAGTTGAGAACCAGTGAATGTCAAGAGAAAGAATCCAATCCCATGCTGAAGTTGAAGAGGTAACTCCAAACAAAACCATGAATGTAGCTCCGGCCTTAAAGTTTTTCCAGTGGTGTGCGTTACCTTCAGTCATGTCCGCTTCTATTGACCTTTTTCTGAATCCTCTCTGGAACATTACCCAAATCAAAACATAAAGTGCAGTTCTTAGCCACCAGAACCAGCCGAAATAACCCATTTTACCCTGAATGATTTCATCGTTTTTCACAGTTTCACTATCCATGAAGGAATAGAGATGGTTTACATGAAGAGCAGATGCTACGAAAACTATGCACATTAGGCCGAGTCCGTAAGGGAGGTACATAGTTACTGCCTCAATGACACGCTTAATAGTTGTAGCCCATCCTGCTTCAGCGGCATATTGAAGACCTAAGAAAAATGTTGCAGCCAAAGCAATTGACATGAAGAAAAAAGAGTTCATCAAGAAATTTCCCCAAAATCTATTGTGACTGTAATGATGCGCCCCCTCTACGTTATCTGTAAAGTATCCTGCTACCATCCCAACAAGACCAACAGCTATGAAAATATAACTTAGTATTTTAGTTTTCGACGGGAAGGTCCAATTTAATTTTGCACTATCCATAAATTCTTATTTTGGTTTATTAGTTTTTTTCTGTTTGCCCGCTTTCAAAGAATCAACAGGAGCTGCAGCGGCTGTATCTTTTGGTCCCTGAAGTGTTTGAACGTAACATACAACTTTCCAACGTTCTTCTACACTAAGCTGAGACGCATGTGACCCCATTAATCCTTTTCCTTTTGTAATTGAGTAGAAAGCCTTTCCTTCAGGAAGATCTTTCAATGCGCCATTATAAGCCGGAGGAGGACCTGGCAACTTTGCTGAAACTTTACCATCACCTGCACCTGTTGCGCCATGACAGTGAACACAATATTTCTCATAAATCTCTTTTCCTTCATCGGAGTATTTTGAAAACTTCGTGTTTAATTCAGGCAATGGATTCTTGATTGAAGCTGATTGTTCATAAGTGCACGTGGGTGGCAACCCAGGCAAATTACCTCTGGAAATAGAGCCGTTGGCCGGTTGTCTTGCAGACAATATCGTGTCTCCATCGGTGGTAATAATTTTTTGATAAGCCTCTAGTGATGGAGACCTGTACATATCAGGTGCAAATTCATTTCCAGGACTGTTGGGATCAGCCTTCCCACAAGAAATAATCGAAGCGCTAAGTACGCATCCGGTAGCCCCTGCTATTAAAAATCTGATAATATTTTTGTTTTTCATGTTAAGCAAAAATCTCATTTAGTAAATGCCTTTATCTGTCATAGCTACTGTAGCTCTGTTATTAACTTCTGAAGCACCTGTTGCTTTTAAAATCTCAGTTGCCTTACTGATCTGTTCATCGCTAGAAAGTTCAAGATAAATCAGAAATTTATCGTCGGTGGTTCTAGGATCCGGATTTTTAGGATTTGCACCGGGTACTAACCAACAGCGGAGTAAATAGGTTATAGCCATTCCGTGTGCGGCGCAGAACACTGTAGATTCAAAGGTTATAGGAATGAAAGCAGGAATAGCCTGAAAATAATTCCAGTTTGGTTTACCTCCAATATCTGCAGGCCAATCGTGGATCATCATGTACCACATCATTAAAGTGGCTAAAGAAGTACCTGTTATTCCATAAATGAATGCGCAAATTGCTATCCAAGTTCTTGGGATACCAAGAGCATGATCCAATCCATGCACAGGAAAAGGAGTGAATACATCGCGTATTCTTATCCCGGATACCTTGAGTTTTTTTACTCCCTCTATTAACGGAACTTCATCTTCATAAATTCCGTGGATTATTGTTTTTGTTTCTGACATATTCAAATTCAAAAATTATTAGTGATGGTGCTGTGCTTCAAGTGCTCTTTTCTTTTGTGCTTCACCTGATGACTTCAAAATTGACTTTAATTCAGCCTGTGCAATAACAGGGAACGTGCGTGAATAAAGAAGGAAAAAAGTAAAAAACATACCTATTGTTCCAACAAAAATTCCCACATCCACGAATGTTGGAGAGTAAGAGTTCCAAGTTGAAGGCAAGAAAGTTCTGCAAAGTGTCGGCACAATAATTACAAATCGTTCAAACCACATTCCGATATTAACTACTATTGAAAGTATGAAGGTAGCTGTAAGACTTGTTCTTATTTTTTTGAACCAGAATAATTGAGGTGAAATAACGTTACATGTCATCATCGCCCAATAACTCCACCACATTGGTCCTGTTGCACGATTCAAAAATGCATATTGCTCAAATTCGACACCTGAGTACCAAGCCATGAACAACTCAGTTAAATAGGCAACACCAACAATAGATCCTGTAACAATAATGATGATGTTCATATACTCAATATGCTTTATTGTTAAGTACATTTCTAAATTGTATGCTCGACGTATTACCAACATGAGCGTTAGTACCATTGCAAAACCCGAGAATACGGCTCCTGAAACGAAATAAGGTGGAAAAATGGTTGTGTGCCAACCCGGAACTACTGACGTAGAGAAGTCAAAGGATACTATAGAGTGAACTGAGAACACAAGCGGAGTTGATAATCCTGCAAGCACCAAAGAAACCTCTTCAAATCTAGACCAGTGACGAGCGTTACCCCCCCATCCGAATGAAAGTAAACTATAAACTTTTTTGCTTATCGGTTTAATTGCCCTGTCTCTAATCATTGCAAAATCAGGAATCAATCCAATATACCAGAAAACAACTGAAACGGTGAAATATGTACTTACTGCGAAAACGTCCCACAAAAGTGGAGAGTTAAAATTTGGCCATAGAGATCCAAACTGATTTGGCAATGGGAACAACATATAATCCAACCAAGGACGACCGGTGTGGAGTGTTACGAAAATTGCCGCACACATAACAGCAAAAATGGTCATAGCTTCGGCAGAACGGTTAATTGCCATTCTCCATTTTTGACGAAAAAGTAAAAGTACCGCAGAGATCAAAGTACCTGCGTGACCAATACCAATCCACCAAACGAAATTAGTGATGTCCCATGCCCAATCAACACCGTTGTTCGAACCCCAGGTACCAATACCTGCTCCGATTGTATAAGCAAGACAACCTAAACCCCACATGAAAGTAATGACAGAGATGGTAAATAGTAAATACCATGTCTTGTTCGCCTTTCCCTCAATAGGCTTGATGATGTCATCCGATACATCTCGGTAACTTTTATCCCCGATGATTAACGGTTCCCTGATTTCTGAATCTACGTGCATATTAATTTCCTGAGTTATTTATTTATGAAGGTTTTTTTTCTGTTTCTTTTTTCTCTGAATGTCCTTCAGATTTTTTACCGTAGCGGTTTACCCTGTAAGATGCTTCTTTCTTATCTGACTCTGTAATGTCTTCATTTCTCACCTTTACCAAATAAGATACATTTGGTTTAACACCTAACTCTTCAAGCAGATAGTAATTTCTGTCATCCTTTATTGTCTGGCTGATTACAGATTCTGAATCATTGGCATCTCCAAAGGTAATTGCCTTGGTAGGACAAGCCTGTTGACACGCAACTTTTACAGCTCCATCATTAAGCGGAGCGCCTGATTTCTTAGCGGCAGTTTTCACAGCTTGTAAACGCTGTTGACACATAGAGCATTTTTCCATAACCCCTCTAGAACGAACAACAACATCCGGGTTAAGTACCATTCTTCCGTAGTCGCTTTGGCTTGGGTTCTTTGAGAAATTCGGATTCTCATTATAATTCCACCAATTAAAACGGCGAACTTTGAAAGGACAGTTATTGGCGCAGTAACGAGTCCCGATACAACGGTTATAAGCCATCTGGTTTAATCCTTCAGAACTGTGGTTGGTCGCTAATACAGGACAAACAGTTTCACAAGGTGCATGATTACAATGCTGACACATGATTGGCTGGAAAGTAACCTTAGGATTATTTGAAGGTGTTTCCATCTGCAGATACATATCAATTGCACCAAGTCCTTTATCTTCCGCAATTTCCTTGTTCATATCAGACGTGAAGTATCTGTCAATACGGAGCCAGAACATATCACGTGAGCGAGTAACTTCTTCTTTACCAACAACAGCTACGTTATTTTCAGTTTGGCATGCAATAACACAAGCGCCACAGCCGATACACGAGTTAAGGTCGATGTTCATTGCCCATTTGTGTCCGTGACGTGGATGAGGATCCCAAAGATCAACTTCGTTAATAGGCTTATCTCCCTCGTGGGTAGGAAGCACAACAGGAGGGTTGAACTCCAGTCTGTTTTGGTTTTTATAAATATCCAGTTTTGTTTCGCGAAGAATCTGATCTTCACGTCCCATTATTGTATGTTGTATCTGAGTTCCTGCAAATAAATGCTCACCGTCTGCTTTTTGAATACTAACGTTAGACGATATGTTGTGAATATTGTCAGATGTTGCAGTAAACATTGAAAAAGCATTCTGACCAACACCATTTGCAACAGCAAAATGATTAATATCCATTTCTCCGGATTTTCTGCCAACCGATCTGCCATAACCAACAGCTATTCCTATTGTTCCTTGAGCCTGACCAGGCATAGAAAATACAGGTAAATTAGTGCTAACACCATTTACATTAACAGTTGCATAAGAACCATATCTATCCTGACGCAACATTAAATTGAACTTATATGCATCACTGCCTGCGTCTGCCGGATTGATGGTAATATAATTGTCCCATGTTACTTTTGATATTGGATCAGGCATTTCTTGAAGCCATGGATTGTTAGCCTGATTACCATTACCGATTGTAACTTTTTCATAAAAACAAACCTCCATTGCTGAAGACTTGTGTGAGCCGGCTCCTGACAAATAAGATGAAAAATTAACTTCTCCTGCAGATACAACAGTAGTATCTTTAGATTCGGTTTCAGTTTTTTCTTTCTTTACTGGCGCAATAGCTTTGTTTTTCAAAGTTGAATCTGAACCAAAAACTACATTGCTAACTTTCGGTAGACCGGAACTGTCATCCATTGCGAGAGCAACAACAGGAGCGTCCATTGTGTTAGTTAACTGCAAACAACCATCATGTAGTGTATTGCTCCAGAAAGACCAAAAATCACCTTTACCGTATACAGGGAAAATATGATTTTGCCAGTAGGCCTGAAGATATGTGTAGTAATCAGACCTAGAACCACTCCATTTTAAAATTGTATCCTGAAATTGACGAGTTCCTCGCCCACCATCAATGAATTTCTTAGTTCCGAAAAGTGGAGTAATAGCAGGCTGTTGAAGTGTCAAGTGGCCGCGCTTTGGATTTGCATCTCCCCAAGACTCTAAAAAGTTATGATCTGGGCATACAAACTTACAAGCCTGTGCGGTCTCATCATATACCTGAGAAAACGACACCGATAAAGCCAAATTCTTTATCTGATTTTTAAAACCTTCACCCCCACCAAGTGATGCGGGAAGGGTATAAGCAGGGTTACTGTTGTAGAACATCACTCCGGCATATTGCCCGGACTTTAGGTTCTTTACGAATTCAATTACTTTTTTATCGTCTCCTTGCTTAAGCATTAAAGGAGTATCAATGTCTAGCGTCTTACCGTAATTTTCCAACATTCTATTGATGCCTGCGACAACAACCTGAGTGTTATTATCATTAAGTCCGCAAACAACTAATGAACTTCCCTTGCTGGCAACAAGTTTATCTGCAATTTTCTGAATTGCTTTTGATGCTTCAGGACTCGAAATGGAAACATTACCTGAACCGGTAGCACCAACTTTAGCTGCAACTGCGTTGAATAGCCCTACAGCAACTTTACCAAAATCAGAAGGTTTAACAGGATATCTTTCATCTGCGTTAGCACCTGTAAGGGATAGATTAGATTCAAAATGGTAGTGCTTACTCATCTTAAGTCTGTCTTTGCCTACTTTTCTATTTTCAGAATATTGAGCTGCAAATTCAACAGGATTCAACCAGTTACCCAAGAAATCACATGCAATTCCCACAATAACTTCTGCTTTATTAAAGTTGTAGGATGCTACTACGTTTTTGTTGAATACAGTATTGTTTGCAAAGCGCAAAGCACTATAAGAAACAGAATCATATATAATATGATCAACGATGTTTGGATATGCGGCCTTGAAATTTTCAATTACAGAAAGAGTGGATGGAGAAATAACCGTTGAAGATACAAGAGCCACTTTCTTTCCGGTGGTTTTAATGCTGTTTAAAGTGGTGCCGATAGATTTATCTACCTCAGCCCAGGTTACATCTTTTCCATTTTGAATTGGACCTGTTAACCTAGCACTGTCATAGAGAGAAAGTACCGACGCCTGAACTCTCGCAGACGTTCCTCCACGGGTAATGCTTGACGTCTCATTTCCTTCAATTTTTATAGGACGACCTTCACGGGTTTTAACTAAAACCGGGGCATAATCATGACCGTCGTAAAATGTAGAGGCATAAAAATTAGCAACACCCGGTGTTACTTCTTCAGGTTTTACGACATAAGGAATCGATTTAGTAACAGGCGTTTCGCAAGACGCAAGTGCCGCAGCCGCAGTAGTGAATCCAACAAACTTAAGGAAATCACGTCTTGTGGTTCCTTCGTTCTTGTCAGCTTTGTTACCAAGAACTTCCTCAATTGGCAAGTTCTCAGCAAATTCGTTTTTTTGCTGATTTTGGAATTCCTCGCTCTTTGTCAGCTCCGGTAATCCTTTCCAGTATTTTTTAGTACTCATTATATTTTGCAAAAAATTATACCGTTATTAATAATGACATTTTCCACACTCAAGTCCGCCGATTTTATCTACTGTAAACTTCGTTTTCCCGTCTCTAAATTGTTTGGACAAATTGCTATGGAGTCGCTGATAGTATGGATTTGCAGGAAGTCCGTTCGCTTCTGCTTTAAGACCTGGGACTTCTGTTTTTCTATGGCAGTCAATGCACCACCCCATTGTTAGAGGACTAACCTGTTCTGCAACAGTCATCTTCTTTACTTCTCCGTGACAGTTGGCACAATCTTGCTTTCCGACAACAACGTGATGAACGTGAGAGAAGCTTACATGATCAGGAAGATTATGAACCTTAACCCATTTAATTGGATTCTTTGCAGATTTAACAGGGTCCCAATCATTCGGCTTAGAAGGATCAAAGCCCGAAGCGGCATAAATCTTCTTAATCTCTGTTTCACCATATTGTGGTCCTTGTTGAATTCCTTTGTGACAATTCATACAAATATTTACGGTAGGAATTCCTGCATGCTTTGATTTTTCTACAGTGGAATGACAATACTGACAAGCAATTTCATTTTTACCTGCGTGAAGAGCGTGACTGAATTTTATTGGTTGTTCAGGTTTGTAAGTTCTGTGTTTAGGATTCGCAGGGTCAGCGAGATCATATGGCCCGTTTGCATTAGGCATAGGCCACAAACTGCGTTGGTTGGTGCCTGCATAAACTCCGACTTCCCAGAGTTCATTCCATGTTGCCCTAGCGCCTAGTAAAGCAATTACAACGCCACAAACACCAAGAAATCTTCTGTTGCTCGCCATCCATCCCTTAGATTCCGTCCAAAACGAAACTTCTTTCAACTCAGGCTTCCCTTTTTTACGGTTTACTTCGTTTTGAAGTGAGATTCTTACCTGACGAAATACGTTTATTAAAATAACAAGAATAACAATTGCACCTAAAATGAAAAATAAAGAATTACTGTTCTCTTCCTCTGGCTTTTTAGTTTCACCACCAGAATCACCGGCGGCGGCTGCCGGAGCAGGGCCCGGATCACTTGGCTTCGTGTTTAGGTAGGCAATGATATTGTCAATATCGTTATCGGAAAGGTATCCGAAAACACTCATTTGAGCACCTTTGTAATCGTTATAAATTTTATTGGCGTATGCATCTCCTGAGGCCCTTAGCTCAACGTTGTTTTTAATCCACTTGTGTAGCCATTCATTCGCAGGCTTGGGAACTCTGTCTACAACATCGTGCAAAGCCGGACCTGTAGATGGTTTGTTGAAATAGTGACACGATTTACAGTTGGCATCAAAAAGGGTTTTTCCTGCGGCAACATCTTTCTGCGCAATGGCATTCAGCCCGAAAAAACCCACAAATGCAAAAAACACAAGGATTTTGAGTGGGGAACGGGAAAATTTTTGACTCATGGTATACAGATTATCGTTGTTATGACAATTCAATGACAATTTATTTTAGTTTGCAAATTTAACGTTTAGGCATATATGATGTTCATTATCAGTTAAAAAAATACAAAAGAACATTGAATTTATAATGATTCTAAATAAGGGTATATATTGCTGATATTCTGAATATTAATTGATTTGAAAAGTGGAGTTAAAATTTAACAACAAGGTTGAAAATTATTTGGAATAATTTTGACAAATTATTTAAGTTGATTTCAATTATGGAAAAAAATCCCTGGATTACATTGGACTCTGAGATGGTTTATGAGTCGCAGTGGATAAAAGTAACCAAAAGTAACGTGATTAACCCCGCAGGCAATCCTGCAATCTACAGTTGGGTGCATTTTAAAAATCTTGCTATCGGTATTGTACCAATGGATACAGAAAAAAATATTTGGCTGGTTGGTCAATTCAGATACCCGATTAACGAATACAGCTGGGAAATTCCTGAAGGTGGGGGGGTGTTGGATATCAATCCTGTTAATTCCGCTGAAAGGGAGCTTCTGGAAGAAACAGGTATAAAAGCAAAATGTTTTAATGAATTTCTCAGAATGCGCTTGAGTAACTCTGCTACAGATGAATTAAGCATAACATATCTTGCCACAGACCTTCAATTTCAAGAGGCTAGCCCCGAGGAATCTGAAGTTTTACAGATAAAAAAAATCAATCTTGATGCCGCATACCTGATGATGAATGAAGGTAAAATCACAGATTCAATAACCGTTGCTTCTATTTTGAAATTAAAACTTTTAGATATTTCGGGGGAACTCAACAAAATGCTTGGAATATGAAATTTTTTCATTCCCTTTATTCTTAATTTTGTAAAAACACTGAAACATGAAAAAACACATTGAAGACTTCACACAGCACCTGACCGAATCTCTTGAAATCACGAAAAATGTAACGTTCAACAACACTAACGTATCACGTATACAAAATGTGATAATTTCAGGTTTGGGCGGATCTGGTATCGGAGGGACAATTGTTACGGAAATATTAGTAGGGAAACTGAAAATTCCTGTGTTGGTAAACAAAGATTACACGCTTCCTAACTTCGTAGATGAAAATTCACTTGTTATTGCCTGCTCCTATTCCGGTAATACTGAAGAAACTATAGCGGTTTACGATGAAGCCCTTAAAAGAAAAGCTCAAATAATCTGTGTTAGTAGCGGCGGTAAATTAAGCGCATTGGCAAATTCAAACAACAGTGACATAGTGAGTATTCCAGGAGGACTTCCCCCAAGAGCAAGTTTTGGCTACCCTTTTGTTCAATTATTAAATGTTTTTTACGGCCTGGGATTTATCACAGCTGATTTTAAGAATGAGATCGAGCTTGCTGTCAAATTACTGAATAAAGAACAAGACTCGATTAAAAAGGAAGCTAAACTTCTTGCAGAAAAATTACATGGCAAAATACCTGTTATTTATGCGCTTTGCGGAAGTGAAGGAATAGGTTTAAGATTCAGACAACAACTAAATGAAAATTCAAAAATGCTGGCTTGGCACAATGTGTTCCCCGAAATGAATCATAATGAATTAGTCGGTTGGGCAGGTTCAAGTGATGTACTTTCTGTAGTGGCACTAAGAACCTCTTTTGATCATCCTAAAAACGTGAAACGATTGGAGATTTGCAAACCAATAATTTCCAAATGTGCTTCTTGGAGCGATATATCTGCAAAGGGAGAAAGTAAAATAGAGCAAGCATTATATCTTATTCATCTTACTGATTGGACCAGTCTTTACTTAGCAGAAATGAAGCAAATAGACCCTGTAGAGGTA
Organism: Bacteroidota bacterium; assembly: GCA_046302135.1. Taxonomy (GTDB): domain Bacteria; phylum Bacteroidota; class Bacteroidia; order B-17B0; family Aurantibacillaceae; genus AM-1111. Next base: position 36,329 of record JBKCIQ010000073.1, read on the forward strand.
AATGTAATTGATTATCTTAAATCTGAACTTTCCAGAGGTTAGTGTAAGAAATATTGCAATGGAGAAAGTTGAATTTGCAGACCTGGGGACAATGGAGTATAAATCCTGTTGGGATTTACAGGAGAGAATTTTCAATGAAACTGTTGCAAGAAAAACACACAACCGTGATTGCGAACCAAACGACAGAGTAAAACAACATCACCATCTTTTTTTTGTAGAGCACCCTCATGTTTATACACTCGGAAAAAGTGGTCAGGAGGAAAATCTTCTATTGAATGAATTACAACTCAACGAAAAAAACGCAAGTTATTTTAAAATAAACCGTGGCGGTGATATAACTTACCACGGGCCAGGGCAAATTGTGGGTTACCCAATACTAGATCTTGATTATTTTTTCACAGATATACACAAGTATCTTCGGCTATTGGAAGAAACCATCATACTTACGCTAAAAGATTACGGTATAACGTCCGGCAGGAGTAATGGGGAAACGGGAGTTTGGCTTGAGGCAGAAAACCCACTTAAAGCAAGAAAAATTTGTGCTATGGGAGTCAGGTGCAGTAGATGGGTTACTATGCACGGATTTGCCTTAAATGTAAATTGTCAGCTGGATTATTTTGGTAATATTATTCCTTGCGGAATAAAAGACAAGTCCGTAACTTCTATGGAAAAAGAACTTGGTATGAACGTAGAAATTTCATCGGTTAAAGGAACCCTTAAAAAACATTTTCAAGATCTATTTGAATGCGAACTGATAGAAAATAGAGTTTTATTAAAATGAAAAAAGATATTCCAATACAGGAAGTAAAAGATGTGGCCGTAGCTGTTGTTAGGGAATTTACCGGTGTTGATTTCGAATGGAATGTTTATTTAATCAACCTAAAAAAAGAAACAATCAAGAACGTTTTAGTGTCCAGTCGAGGTTACGGAAGTGAACACAATCCAGATGCTAAAACAGGTACTCTTCGTTTTTTCTTTGATGAAATAAAACCAAGTGAATGGGTACAAATAGAACTCATTATGGAAAACGTTTTTTCATTGAACAATGAATATTGGGTTAGCTTCTACATTGGAGAAAATATTCTTGATAAGAGATTCATTTTTCTGCCTGAAAGCATTAATGAAAAAAACTTTGTTACCATACCTAAGTTGGAAAAGCAGGGTGTTATGATACTGTAGGTTGAAATAAAAATTTATTTTTGTTATACCCTGAAAAAGTATAAATGAATGCTACAAAAAAAATAGGAATAATCGGAGGTGGTAGCTGGGCTACGGCATTGGTCAAAATAATTTCTTCCAACTCTCAGGTAAACTGGTGGTTAAGAAATCCGGATGATATTGAATACATTCGAAAATTCAGACACAACCCGAAATATTTAACCTCTGTTGAATTTAATCTGGACCTTGTGAATTTATATGATTCACTCGAGAAGTTAATTTTCGAAAGTAACATTATAATTCTCGCTGTGCCATCAGCATTTTGTCATTCAACATTAAATAATATCCCTCAAAATATTTTTTCTGATAAAATCTTTTTCTCCGCAGTAAAAGGAATTATACCGGAACACAATTTAATTGTTGGTGAGTATTTGCATAAATGCTACAACCTACCGTATGAGAACATTGGTGTAATAACAGGGCCTTGCCATGCAGAAGAAGTTGCAATGGAGAAATTATCTTACTTAACGGTCGCTTCAGGAAAAATTGAAAATGCAGAACATTTGGCACAAAATTTAAAAAGCAGATTCATAAGAGCAACTTGTAGTGATGATATATACGGAACCGAGTACAGTGCCGTACTTAAAAATGTCATTGCAGTAGCGGGAGGAATATGTCACGGGCTAGGTTATGGAGATAATTTTCTTTCCGTTTTAGTTTCAAATGCCATTCAGGAAATTGAAAGATTTGTAACTGCCGCCCACCCTATTAACAGAGACATTAAAGCCTCAGCGTATCTGGGCGATCTTTTAGTAACTGCTTATTCCCAGTTCTCAAGAAACAGAATGTTCGGAACAATGATAGGAAAAGGATACTCAGTAAAAATGGCCCAGCTGGAAATGAATATGATTGCGGAGGGATACTACGCGGTAAAATGCGTACACGAAATCAACAAAAGCTTAAAAGTACACATGCCAATTACAGAGGCGGTGTACAATATTGTCTACGAAAAAATATCTCCTTCAATTGAAATTAAATTACTTTGTGACAAACTAAGTTAGATATATTGTTTGCGTATTTAAACTTTTTATTAGTGTTTCTATTCCCTTTAATGAGTTATTCATTTAGAGAATATCCTATTAAAAAAACTAAACCTGACTCAGCAAATTTCAAACATCCCAAGGGTTTATATGTAGCCTTTACAGGCACCTATTCTTCTGTTGATGTTTACAAAAATTACTTGGAAAATCCATATAAGATTGGCTACAGTCCAAGACTCGTATGGGAATTCTCAAATACGCTGAGATTATCGGCCGAAACTACCTTTCTCCCGTCATTTTCATATTCACCTTCATGGAATAATTTAAGGGGAAATAACACAGAAATTAATCTGCAATTCATGGCTCGTATCAAAAATGAACACTCCATTTTCTACGCCACAGTTGGACTATGCAGGCATTCATGGCAAGGTGATTTTGTTAGTCAGTCAGTTTTTTATGATGAGATAGTTAATTATCAACCGGGAACATCAATAAAAAAAGAATGGGTTGGAATAAATACCGGTGTTGGAGTAGAAAGAGCATTTAAACATTTTGAAATTTTTGCAGAGTACCGATATCGTTTTTCAAGGGTAGATGACGCTCTTGCCGTGTCTGACGTAGCGGTTTGTCTGGGACTTAAGAAAAAAATTCCGCTTAAGAAAATCTTTAGAGGACTTAAAGACCGCTATACATGGTTCTGACTATTTAGTCTTTATAACAAAAACTTCTTCATCAGATTTTTTCATAAGATGCACTTCCCTGGCGTATTTCTCAATAGTTGCCGCATCAGTGTTTAATTTCTGAATCATCAATCTATTATTTTCAATCCCTTTTTTAAAATAATCACGCTCAGCCTTCAGCTTTTGCACCTGTTGATAAAGATCATATTGAGTAAAGATATCGTTACGATCAAAGAAAACCACCCAGACCGCAAGCGCTACTACTGTTATAAGGTATTTATTGAAAATTATCTTTAAAGTCTTTTTTAATTTACCTGAATTCATATCGAAATAATTTCAGTAAACATAAAATGAAAAACAACCAACCAAACTCTGAGCTTAGCAGGTTTATGAAGATGCCGGTGTTGAAATCATCATTTTTTTTTACCTTCGCGTAAGTGGTTAATATTAACGAATTCAAAAAAAACGGAGGAGAATTCTTAACGAATATCAACTCGTTAAAAAAGAAAATCAAGAACATCCGTGCGTTTGTGTTTGACTGGGATGGTGTATTCAACAATTCTAGTAAAGGCGGAAAAGGAGAGAGCTATTTTACTGAAGTGGACAGCATGGGAACAAATCTCATGCGTTTTTCCAACTGGCTGAAGAATGAACAAAAAAACCCTGTATGCGGAATCATAAGTGGAGAGGTAACGGATACAGCAATTTATTTTATAGAACGAGAGCACTTTCACTCAGGATATTTTAAAGCAAAGGATAAAATAAAAGCTTGGGACAATTTCAAGAAAACTCATCAACTAAAATCAGAGCAGGTAGCTTTTTTTTATGATGATGTTTTAGACCTGCCTATTGCAAAAGAAGCCGGCATTAGCATTTGTATGAGAAGGCAGAGTAATCCTGTATTGAATGCTTACATTAGAAAAAATAAACTTGCAGATTACATCACGGGGAGTACATGTGGGAATTTTGCCTTAAGAGAGGCTTGTGAATTGATGATTTTCCTGCATGGTAACGGAGAACAGGTATTAAATGAAAGAGTATCATACAGCGAGACCTACTCAAAATTCATTACAACACGAAATGCTGTTCATCCCTCTATAAACAACTTAAAAGAAAATTAGTTTTCAGCTTTTTAAGAATATTTTCAATTATACTATTAGTCAAATTCTTAGTTTTTTAATGTACTTTCGCATGAGTAAAATTATATTTTATGACTACTGCAACAGATAAAAAATTTCGTGTGGAACACGACACCATGGGGGAAGTTCAGGTACCTGCAGATAAATACTGGGGGGCTCAAACAGAACGCTCAAGAAATAATTTTAAAATTGGCCCAGAAGCTTCAATGCCCAAGGAAGTGATTCACGCATTTGCATACTTAAAAAAGGCAGCAGCACTTGCCAATTGCGAGTTGGGAGTACTTAGCAAAGAAAAGAGCGATTTAATTTCGAAAGTTTGCGAAGAAATATTGGATCACAAACTTGATGATCAGTTTCCGCTTGTAATTTGGCAAACCGGATCTGGCACTCAAAGTAACATGAATGCTAATGAAGTAATTGCTTATCGCGCTCACGTTTTATCAGGAGGTCAATTAACTGACGAGAAAAAAATCCTTCATCCGAATGATGATGTAAACAAGTCTCAATCATCGAATGATACCTACCCTACTGCCATGCACATTGCGGCATACAAGCAGGTGGTGGAAATCACAATACCAGGTCTTGAAAAACTCAGAGATACGCTACAAAAGAAAGCTGAAAGTTGGAAAGATATTGTTAAGACAGGCAGAACGCATTTCATGGATGCGACTCCTCTAACATTGGGGCAGGAATTTTCAGGTTATGTACAGCAAATTACAAACAGTATCCGCGCTTTAAAAAATGCATTAGAGGTGGTGAAAGAACTGGCTTTAGGCGGAACTGCGGTTGGTACAGGACTGAACACGCCTAAAGGATACGATGTTTTGGTTGCCAAAAAAATTGCAGAATTGACCGGCTATCCTTTTGTAACTGCACCCAATAAGTTTGAAGCACTTGCCGCACACGATGCAATGATAGAACTTTCCGGCGCGTTGAAAAGAACTGCAGTAGCACTATTTAAAATTGCTAACGACATACGTATGCTCAGCTCAGGCCCAAGATCCGGTATTGGTGAAATTATCATCCCTGATAACGAACCAGGGTCGTCTATTATGCCCGGTAAGGTTAACCCGACACAACCCGAAGCAATGACTATGGTCTGCGCTCAGGTAATTGGAAATGATGTTGCGGCAAGTGTAGGCGGACTCAACGGACATTTTGAATTAAATGTTTTTAAACCCTTGATTGCCGCTAATGTTTTGCAAAGTGCAAGACTTATAGGGGATGCATGCGTTTCATTCAACGATAAATGCGCCGTTGGTATTGAGCCAAACAGAGAGGTAATTAAAAAGCATATGGAAAATTCATTAATGCTGGTTACCGCACTTAATACTCATATTGGATACGAAAAAGCTGCGAAAATTGCCAAGACTGCTCATAAGGAAAATAAAACCCTACGTGAGGCAGCCATACAACTGGGATACGTTACTAATGAACAGTTTGACCAGTGGGTTAAACCTGAGGATATGGTTGGTAGCATGAAATAACCAATTTGAAATCTATTTAGACTCCTTGTAAATGAGTTTTGATTCTGTCTATCGTCTGCTTTTATCACTCATAATTTTGATGGTTGTTTCATCTTGCGATCCGGATCCTGAGGAAGAAATCATCATTCCTAAACCCATAGGATACCTAAGAATTGATCTGCCCGAAAAAAAGTACAAGATATACGATAGTTTATGTCCTTATAGCTTTGAAACTCCAATTTACTCGCTGGTAAGGCCGGATGCAAGAACCAATTCTGAGCCATGTTGGATAAATATCTTCTATCCTCAATTTAAAGCAACGGTGCATGTAAGTTACAAGGTTATAGATAACAATCTAGATGACTACCTTAAGGATAGTGATATGTTTGCAAAAAAACACACCATTAAAGCAAATGGTTTAAACGAAGATCTAATACTAAATGACTCAGCAAAAGTTTACGGAATAGTTTATGACATTAAAGGTAATACGGCTACCAACCTTCAGTTTTTTTTGACGGACAGCACAAAAAATTTTCTAAGAGGAAGTTTATACTTTGATGTCGCACCAAATGTTGATTCGATTGAGCCTGTGACAAAATTTTTGAGAGAAGATGTGATGCACCTCATTAAAACTTTTAAATGGAAAGCTACAGAAATAAATATTAAACCATCAGGTAAAATAAAAAATTCCGGAGAGTAATTTTTTTCTTGCGGTTCCTAAAAAACCAATATTAAGTTTCCCTGACAAATTTTGAATTTAGTTTGTAGTCTTTATTGTTGGCATAAATAAAAACACAACTTCCACCTTTGATTTTATTGATAATTGACTGAGCTTCTTTTTCAGGTATTGCGGCGCAACCAAGGCTTCTACTTAACATTCCTCGCCTTTTGATTGTGTTTTGATTTACAAACTTGGAAGGATGTATCACTATGTGTCTTCTTTCAGCATTGTCATTTATGTTTTTTTCAAGTCCTTTAATTGTTAATGACCTTCCGAAATTACCATCATATGCGTTACCTGTAAGAAAAAAACCGAGACAACTTTTATTTGACTCAAATGAATTAGAAAAATATTTAGCATAATTACCTCCGGAATTCTTCCCATGAGCAACCAAAGATTTTTCAACGAGTCTTTTTGATTTAAGGTCTACAATGAACATTCTCTCTTGTGTAGAGGGTTTTGAAAAATCAATTATTGTAATAAACTCAGAATTCCGTTTTCCTTTAATTTTTTTATATCCTATTATGGCTTGATTGAAAACCTCAAATTTCAATTCCTTCTTTAGCCCGCACTGTGCCCAAATTAGCTTACTGTCCTCTGTAGCGTAATCTTTATCCGTTTCATTGCATGAAAAAAACATCGTTACACCTAAAACAAGAAGTGCTAATCTTACGAACCTCTTTATTGAAAAGGTTATTTTTCTATTTATGTTTATCATAGTAAAATTTAACGTTTCAGTCAATAAACGCAGAACTAAACGTATGGTTACGGTCTGAAATATTAAAAAAATTAAAAACGATTATACCGCCCGAAATTATTAAAGCACTTGGATAACCAGCCTTCCAAGAACAATACAGAATTTGACCTTTTAAGAAATATTATTTTTTGAAAAGAATTCAGAAATAACGAATGGCCCTAACATAATAACTTACACTTTTTCCCTGTGTAGCCTGAGTACCATTACCAAAATTAATGCAGTAAGCAAAAGTTGAATTAGATTCACAAGATGTCCAGTAATAATTGTTTGTAAATCCACCGATTAAATTTTTCTTATTATATAATGCTTGCAATTCATCTAAGCTTGGCAAATACCAATCTGAGTATCCTGAATAAATATAGGATTGACAAGCAAATGCCGCACTGTTAACCGTGCCAATAACCGCAACTAATGAGTCAGTATTTTCTTGGCCATATCCAATCTGAGTCTGAAATACCTGAGTATTTAAAAGAGTAGTGCTAGGGTCCCATTTTTTTGTTACGCTAATATCAAAAGGTGCTGAGATTATTCCGTGTTGCACAAGAGGGTCGTAACCAATATCCCAAGGTTGTAAAATATAGGCAATGATCCCGCCCTGATAGGAGTCACCAATTTGAAGTTGAGGGGTAGTATCCTGATAGAATGTAACACTATCTATTTGTGAGGTGGGGAATTTCACTACCTGCCCTCCCGTTTTGTGGACATACATCGTGTCTTGAGCAGAAGCTTCAAAGCTTAAAATTCTAATTAGGACTAAAAGAAAAAATATTTTTTTCATGAATATTGATTATTGCAAGTGCGTAAATTTCGTAGTGGATTTCACATTATTTCCATTCATCAAACAATAGTAAACTCCGGGACTGAGGCTTCCCAATTGAAATTGAGCCGTAGATGGTGTGTTGCTTCCGTCAGAATAAACTGAATGTTTAGAAACAAGCTTTCCGTGAACATCATAAACTTCAAAAAACAAAGTTCCGTATGAAATTGTTTGATAAGTCAGATGTAAAATTCCTTCGGCTGAAAACGCTGTAAACTTTGTTACAGGATTTTTTCCGAGGTTGTTTTTTGTATCGGTTGTCAGATTGCTGAAATTAAACATTCTTAATGAAGAATACGCGTAATCAACCGTATCACCTAAAACACCATGAATTTGCATTTTACCCTGTGGAAAAGTCAACTTGCGAATACTGTCAATAGGATACTGATTAACAGTACCCGAGGGGGAATGCACATACATTTTTGTCTGAGAAAACAAAATAGAATTAAGAATGAGTAAAAGAAAACAAAAAGACAATCTCATATTACAAAAAAATGATTTTACAAATATAAAACTAATTACAAAGGAGCTTGCAAGTAAATTAGGATTTTAAAAATTCAAGCTGTTCACCTTTGCCATCCTTCAATAAAATAATTTTTAGTGAAAAGCTTTTTTTCTAAACCACTTTTATCCTCTATATACCATACCTCAAACCTAGCCGCATACGGCTTACCCCAGTCGCCTTCATAAATGGTAAAGTCTGAATTTGTACTGAATTTAACAACGCTGTCTCTTGAGTTATAAATCCTTATCTCGCTTGATTTTTTAAGGCGATCTGCAGAAAGTCCATATTCTTTTGTGATTTCAAATGCTTTTAAATAAATCGTTCCGCTATCTATTTTTCCCGTCCAAAAATCAAATTCGTATTGACCCGGTTGAAAAGAATTATACAACTGAAAATCTTGATCAGACCTAATTAAATTACAGATGCTGTCAGGTCTTTGTCCGTCAGCGGTTAAATCTATAGGATATTCTATTTTGATTCCTTCTGGAATTTTCAAATTGTCCGCCCAACCATCACCATCTATCGTTTCGATGAAAAATGCAAATATGGTGTAAACTATTATTACAGATACTGAACCAAAAAAAACTATTCCGGTTAAAAAACCTTTGAGCCATTGTTTTTTTGACAACTGATAGATAATCGATATAAAAAGACAAAGCATAGATAAAGCTAGAATCCAAATACTGATAACACTTAAGATGTAGGAATTAATAAACCGATCTACTAATAATATTATAATAGCAAACAACCATAATAGAATGGGTCTCCAGGCATTTTCAAAACAAAAATTAAAAAACTTGGAAATCTTCATGATTAAATTGGGAATCTGCAATCATAAAATCAATTATAATTACAAATCAACTAAATGAGATTTTAAGATTTTGTTCGTCAATTTCAACTACTGATTCCCTCCCCAAATAAACCGCTAGATTCCTATCTATATGGCCAGATGAAAATTCAAATGCCACAGGATAATCATATTCTTTCACCGCGTCCCAAATAATTTCTTCTGCTGTTTTTCCAAACGGAACTGCATTGTCTTTCATTTCAGTCATTCCGCCAATTATCAAGCCTTTTAATTTATCCAACTTTCCTGAACGTTTCAAGTTCAGCATCATTCTGTCTACGTGATATAAATACTCATCAAGGTCCTCAAGAAATAATATTTTTCCCTCCGTGTCAATATCTGAAATACTCCCGTTTAACGCATATATCAAAGATAAATTTCCTCCAACAAGAACTCCTTGTGCTTCACCCACCCGATTCGGAACTTGAACGGAAAAATTTCTTCGATCTGATATTTCTGAATAATTTCCGCTTAATGCATTGATTAAACTGTTTGTTGCTTCCTCGTTTTTTAAAAAATTTATTGGCATTGTGCCATGAATAGTTGAAACATTACAATTTGTATGAATGTGACTGTGTAAAACTGTTATATCACTGTAACCACAGACCCATTTTGGATTTTTATTAAATAGAGAAAAATTAATTTTATCAATGATTCTTAGTGTTCCGTAACCGCCTCGCGCAATAATTATTGCCTTAATTGTTTCATCATCTAAAGCCCATTGTAAATCACTCGCACGTAAATCATCACTGCCTGCAAATTGATTTTCCTCCTCAAAAAGGTTTTTACCATATACCACTTCGAAATTTAATCTCCTCAAAATTTCACCAGCAGCATCCACATCATCTTTAGAAATTTTTCTGGCAGTAGCTACAATCGCAATTTTATCACCTTCTTTTAGATACGGGGGAATTATCATGCTGTAAAGTTATCAATCTCGTTTTCCCAAAAACAATTAGTTTTTAAACATTTTATTTTCCATCAATCTAATATTGAATTGGAGAAATGTTATTATTTTAGTGTCAATGAAAAAACTTAATTTAATATTAATCCTACTTGTTACAGCAACTGTAATTTTTTGCCAACCCACAGTAGGTTTGCTTCAATATGGTAATGGCGACTATCCGGGTTATGTATTAATGGCCCCAAATTCCTCCAACAAAACTTATCTTTTAGACAAATGCGGTTATAAAGTTCATGAATGGAACAGTACATATGTTCCCGGTCAATCTGCTTATCTCTTACCCGATGGCTCCTTGCTTAGAACCGGAAGAGTAAACAACAGCAATTTTTCAGGAGGAGGTTCAGGCGGAATTATTGAACGTTATAACTGGAACGATAGCCTGATTTGGTCTTATTTGATTTCTACAACCAGCGAATGTCAGCATCATGATATCAAGCCAATGCCGAACGGAAATGTTTTAGCTTTGGTTTGGGAGAGAAAAACTGCCAATCAGGTAATAGCGCGTGGAAGGAATCCGAGCCTGGTAAACAACATCATGTGGGTAGAAAAAATTATTGAAGTTCAACCTACAGGACCAACTACAGGTAACGTAGTTTGGCAATGGACCAATTGGGACCACATCATTCAGGATTACGACAGTACAAAGCCTTATTTTGGTGTAGTAGCTGATCATCCAGAAAGATTCAATTTTAACTACCTCAACGGAAATGTTACCACGGATTGGATGCATTTCAACGGGATTGATTATGATCCTGTAAACGATTTAATAATCATGAGCTCAAGGAGAATGTGTGAGGTTTATGTTGTAGATCACAGTACAACAACAGCACAGGCAACAGGCCATACAGGAGGAAATTACGGAAAAGGAGGAGATATTTTATACAGATATGGAAATCCTATGGCATACAACCGCGGAACGTTAGCAGACAGAAAATTCTATTATCAGCATTGCCCCACTTTTATCGCTCAGGGGTACCCACAAGCAGGCAAAATAATGGTTTTTAACAATGGAGTAAACCGTCCCGCGGGAGCATTCTCTACGGTAGATGTAATAGAACCTCCGGTAGATGCTTCCGGAAATTTTATAATAAACACAGGTCAGGCATTCGGCCCTCAAAATTTATATTGGTCATATACCGATCCAACACCCACTAATTTTTACTCAGGATTAATCTCCGGCGCTTACAAAATGGAAAACGGAAACGTTTTTATAACTTCGGGCCAGTTGGGGATTTTATTTGAAGTTGACAGCTCAGGCAATAAGCTATGGACCTATCAGAATCCGATTACAACCAACGGACCACTATCGCAAGGCGATACTAATATTACCACAACAGGAGTGTTTAAGGCTCAATTTTATCCTTTGAACTATAACGCTTTTTCAGGACAAAATTTATCGCCCCAAGGTCCGCTTGAATTAAATCCTATTAATTACAACTGTGCAATGACTCTCGGGCAAAACGAGAATGAAAATAAAATTTTGAAGAACATTTACCCGAACCCTGTAAGCGATATTTTAACTGTAAAGAGTAATCTCAGCGAGAAATTATTTTATGCAATTACAGATATTTCAGGAAAAACACTACTCAGCGGTGAATTTTATTCTGAAACAAGCTTGAACGCCTCTTTATTATCGCCCGGGGTTTACTTTTTAAAAATTAAGGGTAAAGATTCTGAGGAAACCAAAAGATTTGTGAAGTATTGATTAAAGTGTTGCTGGAGTAGAAACTTTTAACGGCTACTCCGTTCTAAGCGAGTGTTTTCAGCAGCCTCCTCCCCATTTTAGCAATACTCCGTCTTGAAATGTTTCAAATGTAACATTTACATCTTCAGGCGTAAGACATCCACCCATGTTTCTACAAAGTGGTTCTAAAAGATTTTTCGCTTGTTCTATGGATAACAATGGGATATATAATTCGTAAGATGCACTTTCGTGTTCGTTATATCCCCACATAACAATCCCCTTATCATAAACACTTATGCTTCTAGAGTACCATGAATAAGGATCATCCCCGTCTGCAGGATTCCAATTAGGGTTACCGGATTTTTTTCCTCTGTTCTCGTATTGGCTAATTAATTTGAAATGTTTTAAATATTCTTCAATTCCTTGGGTTTTATCTTTTATAGGTTTTATGTATGTTGAATTATTTATTACTACGGCTTGGTTTATTTTATTTTGCCCATTTGTTAACTGGGGGAAAATTTGTAAAGTGATAATTGAAGGAATTATTATTAATAATAGTTTCATTTTTTTAATAATTACATCTTTACTATGCATAAATAAAATTTCCTTTGCTTTAATTGAGGTTAATGACCTTATCTAAAACCTTGTTTGAAACTTTTTCAAATAAGGTCTGACCGAATAAAATATTTACGCCAAGATTCACATATGGGCCCGGCTGAATGTTGTAGGTTCTTGAATTAAAAAATGTGTTGGAAATACTTAAGTTCGAATAGAAATAATAACCGCCTTCAAACCTCAACATTAAGGAATTATTCATTTTATGTCTTACCATTAAAAAGGCCTGCCCCCCAGTATGATTCAGATTAGTTCGCATTCCATCCATTTCCATTCCCGAACGAAATCCATCAGCAGAAGCACCGAGATACAAATTAGTTTTATTCAGTTTAAATTGAAAGTTCACTGTGGCAGGAAGGGTAAAATTCAAAACAAATTTATCTCCGTAAGGTAAAGAGCCACCAAAAAACGGCAAAGGAATAAACAAACCATCTGAATACACAAGTCCAAGGCCGTAGTAATATTTTTTCACCAATCCCTTAACGTGTACTCTTCCTATCAGAGCATTTATTCTCGGGCGAAACTGATCAAAGGTTTTATCCTGTTCTAATACATTAACACCAACATTATAGAACACAATCCTGAATTTCCGGTCAAGTTTCATACCCATTAAACTCGCTGAAACATTGTAGAAATTCTTTTTTGGAAGCAGTGTGTCAAAACTTAATTCCGTTTGACGGTAGCCAACGCGAATACTCCCGAGTGTCTGAGATAATTTTATCTTCAAAGGATTTTTGAGAAAGTTCTTTAAACTAAAGTTGCCGGGGTCAAAATTCAAATCAGCGTCCATTTTTGATCTTATCGGGAAGGTAAAAACAGCGTTGGAATTCAGATCGCTGAAATTGCCTGTTGTATCGGAAAACGATGAATTAAAAATATATCTGCTGTCCAACTTTAATCTTGGCCTGTATACTTGTTCAACCTGCTCCAAATCAAAAGTCTGACCAATTAATCCGGAGCAAAATAAAACCAGGATGAATGATAGCTTATCGCCTAAATTTAATTTCACTTTACTGATCTATTCCTTTACAATCTTGGTCCTAATAATTTTATCATCAACCTGAACACAAACAAAATAAACACCAGATTCTATTTCCGATATGTTGAATGTTTCTGTGTTTTTGCCTGAGGTGAGTACGCGATGCGATCGCATGATTTCCCTTCCTCTCACATCTAAAAGTGAAACGCTCATCTTACTATTTTGATTTGTTGTAATGTCCATATTGATTAAATTTTGTGTTGGATTTGGATAGATTCTTACACCCGACATACTTAATTCATTGATACCTGTTGAAAGTGGAGCGACGATGTTTCTAACATTAGAACGTGTGGTATTAATAACGCCACGCGTACTGTTACAAGAGTTTGGTCTTACTACCTCAATGGCGTAGTCTAATGTTCCTCCTCCCGGTGGATTCAAATCGGTGTAGCTGTGAAGATTTGAAGGAAGGGAATCCAGTTTCACCCATCCTGTAGAAGCATGGTACCTCCAGATGTTGAAAGTGAGGAATGGAAATCCTTCGTAATCATCCCAGGCTAAATTTCTTGTGTTACTAATTCCAACATTTACAGCAAGGTGAATGGTTTTGTGGTTGGGACTCAAAACTGTTTCAACGCCGCAGGAATCTTTATACGTAATCTTATAACGCCATGCTCTTACTGCAGGATTAGCAACCGGATCTGTGTATTCGCTGAGCGAATCAAATGGAAGTGTTTTGATAAGGTTGTAAACGTTCAGGGCGCTTCCTTCTCTGTAAATTTTATACTCCTGAATGCCATTGGCGCTCCCGGGCTTTTCCCAGATTACTTTGTTGGTATTGGTAAAACTATCAACTGTTACAATACAAATCTCAGGATTTGTGTTGCCCGATGCGTTGACAACATCAATAGTGTCAGCTGTTGAACAGCCGTTAGATCCTGTTGCAACCAGAACGTATGAGCCTGGCGAAAGTCCAGATATGTCTTCGTTTGTTGCTCCATTACTCCATAAGAAGTTGTAAGGACCAACCCCACCATTCAAAGTAACATCAATGCTTCCTCCTGCTAAATTTCCGCAACCCCCGGCCGGCGTTACTACGCTTGTAATGGCAGGGCCCGCGTTGGTTGTAGCAACGGGTCCTGATCCTGTACCAATGCAACCTGCGTTGTCCGTTACCTGAACAGAATAAATTCCAGCTGACAAGTTAGTAGCTGTAGGTGTGGTTTGAGAATTTGCGTTGGCAGACCACAAATAAGTGTAAGGTAGAGTTCCTCCTGTGGGGGTAGCTGAAATACTTCCGTTGCTAGTGCCGCAAGTGGCCGAAATACATCCTATACCAACAGAAACAGCACTAGGCTCTGTAATGTTATAAGAAGCATTTACAACGCATCCCGATGCGTCTGTGACCACCACATCATAAACACCTGCTGTAAGGTTAGACACAGTTGGTGTAGTGGCTCCGTTACTCCAAAGAATATTAATTGGAGGTGAACCTCCACTGATGTTCAATGCAATTGATCCGTTACTACCTCCGTTACACGTTACATTGTTTTGAGAAGTTGAGGTAACACTTGGACCGTTACTTGGATTTAGGTTTACCGTGAGTGAGCTATAACAACCATTGGCATCTGTTACTTGTACAACGTATTGACCGGGCGCAAGACTATCCGCAGTTAAACCGAAATCACCGTTACTCCATTGTACGTTGTAAGGAGTTTGACCACCATTAATGGTTGCGGTGATGGAGCCGTTGGATGCGCCGCAGGAAGGATTGGTAATGTTAACTGAGATGCTTATACTGGTAGAGGTAACTGTGATTGGATTAGAGGTGGATGAACAGGCTCCTAAGGTAACCGTTACCGAATAAGAACCGGCAGTATTTACATTGGTGCTTTGTGATGTTGCACCGTTAGACCAGTTATTGCCTGTTGGGCTGCTGGAAGTTAAGGTTACAAAACCACCCTGACAAATGATGCTGTTGTTACTCGCAGTAATTGTAGGCGTTGCCGGCGGAGGATTTTGCGTAACGCTAAAGGATATTAATCCTGTTTGTGAAAAGGCACCCGAACTTAACACAAGTGCAATTAGAAATAGGTAAAATTTATTCATATTAAGAGAACTAAGATAATTAAAACTTGTTTGTTTTTTGAAAGTTTTTTCCATTTTCGATTTCATTTATAAATTTCAATTTTTGTTTTCATTTACCAGGCACGTTGAGCTTGTCGAAACGAGCCTTGTCGAAAAGAGCCATATTTTTCTACAACTCTAATCAACTTATTTAATTTACTTTTCATTTTAATTTCTCTTTCATCTTTTCTTTTTTTGAGGGTTGAACCCTGAACCCGCAGAAGGGTTAATTTTTTATGCAGCGTACAGAATAGCCCCATGCTCTGGGGTTGCCAATTAAACTCGCAGTACTACTATTGAAGTAGAGGTCTCGCGAACTGGTACTGCTAACCGTACTACTCCAATATTCGCCGC
This sequence comes from Bacteroidota bacterium, assembly GCA_046302135.1. Lineage (GTDB taxonomy): Bacteria > Bacteroidota > Bacteroidia > B-17B0 > Aurantibacillaceae > AM-1111. Next base: position 52,182 of record JBKCIQ010000073.1, read on the forward strand.
GGGTACCCACATTGCTAAGCGCGCCACCATTGTAGGCGCGGCCGCCCGCTAAAGGCCATTTTAAAGGCGAGGCAAAAGCCCCTGTGCTGTTGCTACTACTCCAACTTAAGCGGTCAGTATCTAATTCTGTAAATGTTGGTAAACGATAGCCACTCGGGCAGGGGTTGTTTACTCCATTTACCCCCTGCCATAGATTAACATTTTGTGGGCTACGCCAATCGTATGGAGTGTTAGGTGTTGAAATAAAATTACCATTTCCCGGTTGGTCGGTACTACTTAAAGTGCTAGTAGTTGCAGATGTTCTGCATTGGTGCCCATCACTACCTCTGCCCCATTGGTAAAGGTCTCCATAGGAGTTGGCATCGGTACTGCTGGTGGCCACTTGCGTTGCACCCAAATTTCTGTCCATCCAGGTTTTACCGGTAGTGGGGTTGGTTACATCAACAATTGCTGTTGGGCCATTACAAAATACGGAGCCGGCGGGATAACAGTTTGCCAATGTATTTACTGTAAATGTTCCTGTGGTAGTGTTTGTACCGCCTGCACAACCGCCTGTCATGGTTACGGTAAAAGTATAATTTCCACTTACGCTTGGCGTTCCGCTAATGGTTACTACATTGCTTGCCCAGTTACCGCTCACACCAGTGGGCAAACCGCTAAACGTAGCGCCTGTAGCACCACTCGTTGAGTAGGTTATATTGGTAATGGGTGAATTGATACAAACAGTTTGCGCATTGGTTCCTGCCGCAGAGGTAAGTGTAATTATATTGTTTACAGTTATTGTACCTGTGGCAGTATTTGTTCCTGTTGTACAACCACCGGACATGGTCACAGTATAGGTATAATTACCGTTTAAAGTAGGTGTTCCGCTGATGGTTACCACATTGCTTGCCCAGTTGCCTGTAACACCGGTTGGTAGTCCTGTAACCGTTGCACCGGTAGCACCGGTAGTAGCATAAGTAATGTTGGTAATGGCTGTGTTGACGCACTTGGTTTGTGCATTGGTTCCTCCGGCAGAAGTTAATGCAATTGTGTTGGCGGGAGTAACGGTGATGGTGCCTGTTGCGTTCACACTTCCGCAACCACCCGTAAGTGGAATTGAATAATTGAAAGTGCCGCTTGCAGTTGGAGTGCCACTAATTGTGATTGTATTTGCATTCCATGACGCAGTAACACCGGCAGGAAGTCCTGTGGCAGTTCCAATGCCTGTGGCTCCTGTTGTTGTGTGGATGATGTTGGTTAAAGCAGTATTGATACAAAGCGTTGGAGTGGATGAAGCGGCGCTAACGGTGTTGGCGAGTACGGATACAGCATGTTTCACAGAAGAATAAACTGGATTGCAATTGGGTGCTGTTACCGCGGCGCGGTAGTATTTATTACTTGTGAAAATAAACCCATAAGGAGAAAAAGTAGCGCCGGGTATATTGCTCCAATTCAATGAGTCAGAAGATTCCTGCCATTGCAGTGTGCCTGTGTAAGAGGGCAAACCGAGATAAATGCTATCACCGGGGCAATAGGTAAAGGTTTGAGAGCGCAATGAAAATATTGTAACAATGCTGAACAAAAAAAATATATTTTTCATCTTATGAAAGGCTAAGTTTGTCTTACAAAAATAGGGAAAATAAAAGAAATCATTGCTTGTCGAAACGAGCCATTTGTTATTTTAATTTTATTCTTTCGGTTCATCTTCATTTTTATCGTAACCTTCGTAGTAATACGATTGATCGATACCCTTAAAAATGATTTCAGTGTTGTGAATGTCATCCGTTAAGTTTTCACTTAGTAAAATTCTCAACTCTAAATTATTTACCGAACTTCTTTCCATTGCCTGCAGGTAAAGTGTTTTATCCACGCGCTGCCAGTTTACTACTTTTTTTAGTTGTGATTTGAGGATGCAATCCAACCAAATGCGCATGGCTCTTCCGTTGCCTTCCATAAAGGGATGAGCAATGTTCATCTCTACATATTTTTCGATGATCTCATCAAAAGTGTTTTGCGGAAGTTGCTCAATTTTCACCAGAATTTCTTGCAAGTACAATGCGTTTGCAAAACGAAAACCGCCTTTGGATATATTTTTATTTCTGATTTTTCCTGCGAAGTCATAGAGCCCTGAAAAAAGATACTGATGGATTTGTTGCAATCCTTTTGTGGTGCCCACCTCCATCTTACCCACATCTCCCGATTGAAATAAGCGATACGCGTTTTCTAAACTTATTTTATCTATGCTCTTCATTTTTTTAAAACCAAAGTGCTTTTAATTAATCTTTAACTAATTTCCACAGCTCGCTTCACAAGGCTCGTTTCGACAAGCTCAACGTGCCATGTGTTTTTTACTCTTTCTTGTTCATCACTTCTTTGTTTTTTTTCTTTTCAAATTGATTATGGCGTTATTGTGGCGTTATTGTGGCGTTATTATGGCGTTATTATGGCGTTATTACTTATGAGTGTATAATAGGCTCCAGCACCTTTAATACCGGAGCTTTTAATGACTCCTTTTTCTACTAAATCCAACAAATCTCTCGTTGCTGTTCGTTCGGTTGTGTTGTTCATTTCCTGATATTCTTTATTGGTGATTTTTTCTTTTTTCTTTAAAAATAAAACTGCTTTTTTCTGCCTTTTATTTAGAATAATTTCACTATGTTTTTTGGGCGAAATAGTTTCTTTGTAAAGTGTAATACTAAAACCTCCGTCTATTTCAATCATTTCGGGCAAAGGCAGGGCTGCTTGTTTACAAGTATCAAAAATTTTTAATGTACCTCTTCCCCACGAATCAATATAACCACCTTTGAAACATACATCTGCAATAATAGGGTTTCTTGGTCTAGATGAATGCGAACGTTTTAAAGCATCTAGAGTCAGTCCATTCGGCAATGTGCCTTCGTTCCATATCGTAATTTTAGCATCATAAACTCTAATCTGGATAGGAGCACCCATATAACTTCTATGAACCAAAGCATTTAATAGCATTTCACGAATAGCGGGAACAGGATATTCGCCTTTCTCAATTCGATAAATTCCTTCAAATTCTATTGCCTTTATCAGAAATTTACGGTTGAGCTGATTCAGTATTTCGTGAAGCACATGAATCAAATTTCCTTCAATAATCTCCTGGAATTTTAAATCTGCATCATCTTTTCCGAAACGGCCAATTTTTACAAACATGTTTGGATAAAACTTTCCGGGGTCTTTTCCGAATAAAATAATGGCGGCTCGCTTTAATTTTCCGTTTTCGGTTAATCGAAGTTTTTCGAAAAGCTCAGAAATAGTTAATCCATCACTTTCAGGCAGTCGGCCTGCATTGTTACATGCTTTCAAAAATACGCTTACTGCTTTTTTATCAATATCAGTAAAGTTGGCTCTTGGTTCAAGTACATCATCCCAGGTTTTACCTGATTTCTTCATCAAAAATTCGTTTAATGATGTACCAGTAAGTTCTTGCTTGGTGCTTCCGCTGCGATAATAATATCTTCCTCTTAAAGAAATGGGAACAGAGTAAGGTGGTATAATAATTTCAATAAAACGCAATTCTTTTTCTTCATGTAAATTAACTTCAGCTGAAATGCCCATAGAATTGCGAATTTTATTCGGAATATCATCCATCAATTTTTTGTACTGGCGAACATCAACCACTTTTCCATCGTCATTTTTGCCAATAAAAATTCTTCCGCCATTTGCATTAGCGAAGCCACAAATCCACTTCAAATAGTCATCGTGCCAGCTTTGTTTGTATTCTATGTTTTGTTGCTCTGCCAATTTATTTCAATCTTATTTTATAATTCTTCATTTTAATTTTCTAATTCATCTTTTCTTTTTTTGAGGGTTCCCCCCCGAGTCCGCTGATGCGGTCCGCCGCGGCGGACCGAAGGGTGAACCCTGAGCTTGTCGAAGGGTGACCAGAATACTACTCCTTAATACAACGAACCGAGAAGCCGATTGCTCTGATGCTGGCACCCATATTCGCAACACTACTGTTGAAGTCGAGGAAGCGTGAACTAGCAGAGCTAACCGTACTACTCCAATAGCGGCCTCTGGTACCTACATCGATAAGCGTGCCATCACTGTAGAAACGGTAGCCCGCCAAAGGCCATTTTAACGGCGATGCAATGGCGCCGGCTGAGTTGTTTGTACTCCAACTTGTACGTTCTGCGTTCAGTTCAGTTTCTGTGGGTAAACGATACCCGCTTGGGCATGGATTATTTACTCCATTAACACCCTGCCATAAATTGGTATTTTGTGGGCTACGCCAATCAAAATTTCCAGAATTACTAATAATAAAATAACCGTGTAATGGCTGGTCAGTACTACTTAAAGTGCTAATCGTATCTGAGTTTCTGCATTGGTGGCCATCGCTTCTTCTGCCCCATTGATACAAATCTCCGTAGGCATTAACGTCTGTACTGCTGGTGGCTACTTGGGATGCACCTAAATTTCGGTCCATCCATGTTTTGCCCGTAGTGGGGTTGGTTACATCTACAATTGCTGTTGCGCCGTTGCAAAATACAGAGCCGGTGGGATAAGCAGATGCTAAAGGTTGGATAGTTACGCTAAATGAACAACTCTGCCCACCAACAGAAATTGCAAAACTTGCAGTACCACTTCCGCTTGACGTACCTGTAACGCTAAACGTTAATGTGCCCGAACCACTTGCCAATAACCCTTGCGTTAAACTTGCTGTTAATCCTGTTACCCCTGTGGATGCAACACTCTGCGAAGCGTAATATCCGCCATTACCACCGGTGTAAGGCACAGTTACAGTTACACCACTTGCGGTACTATTCGCATACAAATTTCCTGTAGTTGTTGCTCCTCCGCAATTGATGGCGCCAACAGTACCCACCGTTTCCTTAATACAACGAACCGAAAAGCCGCTAGCTCTGTAGTAGTTATTAATATTTGCATTACTAATATCGAAGAAGAGGCTGCGTGAATTGGTAGGGCTAACCGTACTGCTCCAATAGACGCCGTAGGTACCTACCATGCCAAGCGAGCCACTACTGTTGTCACGGCCGCCCGCCAAAGGTAATTTGAGTGGGGAGGCAAAAGCGCCAACGCTGTTTTGGCTACTCCAACTTGTATGCTCGGCAGTTAACTCCGTTTCTGTTGGTAAACGATAGCCGCTAGGGCATGGGTTGTTTACGCCATTTACACCTTGCCATAAATTGGTGTTTTGCGGGCTCCGCCAATCAAAAGGTGTATTAGGCGCTAAAATAAAATTAACATTTCCCGGTTGGTCGGTACTACTTAAAGTGCTAGTAGTTGCAGAGGTTCTGCACTGGTGCCCGTCACTTAATCTGCCCCATTGGTACAAATCTCCGTAGGAGTTGGCATCGGTACTGCTTGTGGCCACTTGCGATGCACCCAAATTTCTGTCCATCCATGTTTTGCCGGTGGTGGGGTTGGTTACATCCACTATTGCTGTTGGGCCGTTACAAAATACTGAGCCTGCAGGATAAGTTGGAGGAGGTAAACAGCTGGATGCAAGAGTTACATGTTTCACAGAAGAATAAACCGGGTTGCAATTGGGTGCTGTTACCGCGGCGCGGTAGTATTTATTACTTGTGAAAATAAACCCATAAGGAGAAAAAGTAGCGCCGGGTATATTGCTCCAATTTAATGAGTCAATAGATTCCTGCCATTGCAGGGCGCCGACGTAAGAGGGCAAACCGAGATAAATGCTATCACCGGGGCAATAGGTAAAGGTTTGAGAGCGCAATGAAAATATTGTAACAATGCTGAACAGAAAAAATATCTTTTTCATCTTATGAAAGGTTTGGTTTGTCTTTCAAAAATAGGAAAAATAAAAGAAATCATTGCAGCTACACCTTCGATCCGCCTCGACGGTCCGCATCACGTGAATTTATCATCGGGGGCTTCGACGGGCTCAGCCCCCCGTGTTAATCTCCTTACTTTTTCTTTCTTGAAAAAGAAAATTAATAAAAAGAATTCAAGAACAAGCTCAAAAGGACTGGCCTTATTTTTTTGGTACTTTGTAACAA
>JBKCIQ010000074.1:0-2289 GCA_046302135.1 Bacteroidota bacterium
AAAAACTAAAGCAAAAGGGAAACACATGTGATCTTATTTTTTCATTTGACAATATTATTGCTTATGTCTCGCGTTTCGTTACGCTTAAAACGGGAGATTTAATTTTTACAGGCACACCACAAGGTGTAGGTCCGGTAAAAAGGGGTGACGTGCTGGAGGGGTTTATTGGAGATAAAAAAATGCTAACTACAGAAATCAGATAGAAATTTTCTTTTTCTTGTTTCCTCCCATAATCCAAATGAGTAGAACGGGTAATAATAGCATATCAGCAACAACTGCAACTATTAGAGTTGCGCATATTAAAAACCCGAAATAAAAAACGCTTTGAAAGTCCGAAGTCATTAAACTCATGAACCCACCGATTAAAATGAATCCTGTTATTAATATTGGTCTCCCTGTTTCGAAGTACGTTCTCTTGAAAGCATACAACACAGACTTACCATAATCGAGTTCTATCTTAAAACGGGAAATGAAATGAATAGTATCATCTGTAGCAATACCAAAGGCTATTGAAAAAACAAGTGAAGTTGCCGTTTTTAATTCAATTCCCATAAAGCCCATTAGTCCGCCAATTGCAATTAATGGAATCAAATTAGGAAGCATAAATACTAACACCATTTTAAGTGAACGATGCAAAAACCAAGTTAAGGCCCCAATAATAAAAATAGAAAAATAAAATCCCTGAAGCATATTATCTACCATATACTTATTACTGCTATCAAGTAGTTCGGCCGCTCCGGTCATTTGTACATCAATTAAAGTTTCATCAATATTTTTTGAAATAAACTCTCTTAGTTTTTCATTTCTTAACTCCACTGCCCTACTTCCAATATCAGGTATTTTACCGGAAATTCTACAGCTTTTTCCGTCAGGACTGATGATTCTTTTGATATCCTTATTGTTTTTATTATCTCGAATATATGTTATAATAGTTTGAAAATCATCTTTGTCAGGTAGCTTTAATTGAGCGGGATCACCCTCATAAAGAGATTTGTTTAAGCTGTAACACATTTGTGCAGGAGAAATAAGGAAACCGGTGCCATAAGTTTTCTTTAAATAATTATCTATCTTGGATATTTCAGAAATGATTTCATAATCCCATATTTTTTTGTTGGGATTTTTAATTTTCACCCAAAGTTCAAATGGTCTAACACCAGAATAATTCTGATCAAAAAAAACAAAATCTTTTTTTACAGGTTCCTTATCTTTTAAGTCCTCAAGTAAGATGTGATTGATTTTAATTTTATAAATACCAACGAACGATGCAAAACAAAGAAGAATTGCTACAATTACTATTTTCCTTTGATTTCTGAATATCCAGAATAAAGTATTTCTCATTTTCCCATAGGTAGAATTTGATTCGGAAAACTGATGGTAGATTTTTTTAGGAGGGAAGAAAAATAATATGGAGGGAAGAACTGTATAAGTCAAAATAAATGCGAGCGTTATACCGAAAGAAGTGTAAATTCCAAAATCTTTAACCGGTTTGATTGAGGAAAAAAGAAGAGACAGAAAGCCCACAAGTGTAGAAACTAATGTTAAAAAAGTTGGGAAACCTACATCTTTTCTAATTGATTTGTTTATTTCGTAATGATCAGTTGTTTTATTTCGCTCTTCATAATATCGCGCAAGATAATGTACCACATCACTCATTCCGGTAATAAATATCATAGTAGGTAGCATCACCGTCATTACATCAATGGACTTACCTGTTACCCCCATAAATCCAAGAGTCCATAAAATAGAAAGAACTATAATTATTACCGGTACGATAACTCCGTTAAAACTGCGAAAGGCAATTATTAGAAAAAATAGAACAATAAGAAAAGAAATTATAAGAAACATGAAGAACTCACGTTGTAATTTTTTAAGGTATGCATCTTGCGCAACAATTCTTCCTACAAAATGTGTTTTCTCAAATTTAAAATTTGATATTGCTATTTGAATTTTTTTTGCCAGGGTGTCTGATTTTGATTTTGACAATTTCTCGCTTGTCTTTAAATACAAACTAACAGACTTTGCATTAATAGGAAATACTGAACCGATATATTCTCCTGAAGAATATATTTTAGTTGAGTCATCTTTATACCTATCTGGATTTCTAAAATTCAAAACCAAAGATTTTCTTGGTATTATTCCACCCAACATCAATTCAGTAAGATTTGTTGGAGAAATTACCTGCTTGATATCTTCCGTTGATGTAAGTATTTTTGTTAAACTATCAACCTTAGTAAGAAAGTCCTTATTGAAAATTCCTTTACTATTTTCGATTCCAATCAGTACAAACTC
>JBKCIQ010000075.1:0-16511 GCA_046302135.1 Bacteroidota bacterium
AATTATATCAATACCATTCCAAAAGGAATAATTATTATAACATCAATTAATTTGATAGTTTATATAATAACTGTTTTATTAAATTCATTTTTTTCTATGATAGTATTAAATATCTGGGTGCCTACTCAACACATGATGCAAGATTTAATGTCTATCAAATTTTCACTTCGATGTTTGCACATGAATTAAGCAGTTATTCTCACATTATTGTAAATTTACTCTTTTTGCTTGTTTTCTCAATTAATGTAGAGAAGCAAATTGGAACCAAAAATTTTCTAATTCTATATTTTATGGCAGGATTATTTGCTTATATTTCCGTTAACTTTATTTTGACAGAATCATATTATGAAATAATAGCTAGATTCAAAGTAAGGCTTAAGGACTTAGAAATTTTGCGGGAAATTTATAATCAGGAATATAAGTCGAGCATGGATGTTAATTACGCTTATGGTTCTTCAGGTAACGTATTTGGTGTAATGGGTGCGTACCTTGCATTAAACATTAAAAACTATTCAAAATCAATATTTAATCTCATAATTCTTTTTTGCGTTACAATAAGCGTTGTTTCAGCTGTACAGTATGATTTTGGTAGTGTTTCAGGCGGAGATTTTGCGCATATGGGGGGCTTTGCGGGCGGATTATTATTTCAATTGTTTCTTTATTTTTATAGAATATTTAGATTTCCTATGGGAAATAAAAATAATATCGATAATAATTTGTCAAAGTCAATTAGTTAGTTTAACTTCTTCATTTTACCGACTGATGGTAATTTGTCATTTGAATTTAACTTCTTCTTAAAATGTGTTTACGACTTCTTTTAGTTTATCCTGGGGTTTATAAAAGATTAAATAAAATATGAATTTTTTTTGAGATTTTAATTTCTGATGTGCTATAATACGTATAATCGAAGACGAATAAATATTTAATTAATTTAGATTTATATACCATGCGATTGTCGGCAATTGTGCATAATAAAATCTGAAATAAATTAGAATATTGGTTCCAAATTCGACGATATAACTATTAATGAGTTAATATACTAAATTCCTCTATGAATACGGAATACAAACTTTCTGGTAGATCAGGAAGTATTTTTACCTTCGGATTATTGATAGGATTGATTTTAACATTTCTCCTTAGTTTGATTTATTCAAATGGTAGCATTTACATTCACGAAGCTATTTTTTGTGAAGATTGTAATTGATGGGTAGAAGATCTTGATTTTGATTTACGATTAACGATTGAGGATGTAGGTTTAGTGAAATCTACTATCGAAAATGATATAGAAGATATTTTAAATTTTCCAAAACTACAAAATTCTAACGAAGACCATTTAAGAATAAATTTACATAGGTGTTCAATGTGCCAAAATTCTATAACAATCGATGTTGACCTTATTACCTTTAATAAAAATGGTAAGCGGAAAATTGAGGAGGAAATTGAGGACCTTAGCAAGGTCTATGTTCTATCTGCATATCAATACAGGTTATTTAAAAAGAAAAAAATAAAACTAGCCAATAATATTAGTCCAAGCCCAGTAAGAAAATGATTGCAAGGCCATTTGAAAAATAGAACAAATTGAATTTTATAGATCTAAATCGATTAATCCTTCTGTTTGTCTTTTGTTAAAATCAATTATTAACCAATAGTACCAAGCAACACCTAAAGCATAAAGTAAGGAGGTTATCAAAAATAAATTTACGAATGAATAGCCGCTATGGAATACTGCAGATGAAAAAAGAAGACTTACAAACCAACTTCCGCTCCAGATTGCACTAGTTAACACGCTGACCATTTCTCTGTTTTTAGGGCCAACGTAATTCATTACTACCTCTGTGGTCATTGGCCCTGCAACATTCATCAATGGCTGTCTCAACAGGTAAAAAATAACTGCAATGGTTACGGCTATTGAATACTGATTATAAAATTCGGTTGTCGCAAGAGCAACCAGCGATATTACCGCTAATGATTGTGTAAATGGAATAGCTATTTTATAACCAATATTTTTTTTAATAGCTGGGACAAGCACTGCGGCTAAGGCAACAAGCACTGCGGCTGCAGTACTTACCGGTGCAAATCCTCCTTTGTCAAGGTTATGAATTTTAAAGAAGAATAAGCTGATTAGAGGAATTGTCATCCCTGCGCCTACGGCAATAATTAAGGTAGGTGTTAGCGCCTTTATTATTATATGCCAATTGTGTTTCTTTACTGAAGTTTTATCTGTACCTCTCGCAATTACCTTCTCGTCAATTCTTGCTGCTCTTAAAAAAAATAGTCCTGCCAAGCTGATGAAGCATACAATAATAATAATGACTTTCTCATCAAAAAATTCAGGATTGATAATATCCAAAATATAAATTAAAATGCCACTTGCAATTCCTGCAAAACTCCATGTAGCATAGGAAAGTGAAATTCCTGATGTGTGATTTTCCTTTGAGGAATTTCTCATTATGAATGGAATAATTGGAACTTGAATAAATGTGAATGAAGCTCCCCAAAAAATCTGACTGAAGTATAGTAGCACAATGTTTTTACTGTAAATTGAGTAAATAATCAATGCACCAAAAACAGGTACGCACAATGCCGATAAATAAAATAGTTTCTTAACTTTTTTTCCTGCAATTAAAAAACCTAATGGAAATGCAAGTAAAACAACCCCTAAAAACCTGAATGCCATTAGAGCTGATATTTCTCCCTCACTGAAATGTTCTCTTTCCATATAAACCGGCTGTAAATTCATGAAGGTTACATTTACCAATTGAACAAAAAACTCTGCGATGATAATGTATAAAATGGGTTTTTCGAGTTTTTTGTATGAGGAAAGCATTTGAATTTCTTGACTTTTTATAATCCTTTAGTACAAATTTATAACAAGTCTATTTAAAAACATTTTTGAAATCGATTTAAAATCTGTTTTAGGTTTTTTTAATTATCGTATCTTTGAATCCTATGTCTTCGGTACGAATTGTAATCGAACCCGGTTCATCTCAAAAATATTATTGGAGGGAAATTTGGCAATACAAGAGTTTGTTGTTCTTTCTTGCTTGGCGAGATCTTGCTGTTAGGTATAAGCAAACTGTTATTGGCTTTTTGTGGGCTTTACTTCGTCCTGCCATCACAATAGCTGTGGCGGCATTTATCAACTGGTTAAATCACAGAAGTCAAACAGATGGCGTTCCTGTTTTAGTAATGTCTTCAATTGCAACAATACCCTGGATGCTGTTTTCTTCGGTTTTTGGTGAGTCCTCAAACTCTCTAATTTCCAACTCCAACTTGCTTACCAAAGTATATTTTCCAAGATTAATAGTGCCTTTAAGTGTAATTCTCGTTTGTTTGGTTGATTTCGCAATATCACTTTTAATTTTAATTGTCGTGATGCTTTTCTACAAAGTTGTTCCCGGTTGGGAGATATCTTTACTACCATTATTTATTTTATTTGCACTCTCAACCGCAAGTGGCGCCGGATTCTGGATGGCCTCATTGAATGTTAAATACAGGGATTTTCGATACATCATTCCTGTTGTTACTCAGTTCGGACTCTTTATTTCACCTGTACTGTTTTCAAGTTCAGACATCTATCAAAGTCATTATCCCGAATGGCTAAAATATTTATGGAGTATGAATCCAATGGTTGTCGTAATAGAAGGATTTAAAGTTTCTTTACTAGGACTTTCGAAATTTTCTTTTCATTATGGATTCATTTTATCTTTAGCTAACGGATTGCTTTTATTGTTTTTTGGGATTTGGTATTTCAGAAAAACTGAAAGAGGATTTGCCGATATTATTTAAAATGAGTAATTCAATAATAAAAGCAGAAGGAATAGGTAAGCGTTATGTGCTCTTTCATGAGAAAAAGGAGCGTTACATGACGCTTCGTGATATGCTGAGCACCGGATTTAAAAAATCTTCATCCACAGTAAAATCTGAGTTTTGGGCTCTTAATGATGTGTCCTTTGATGTTCAGCCTGGGGATAGAATCGGAATAATTGGCCGTAATGGTGCGGGTAAATCTACGCTATTAAAAATATTAAGTAGAATTGTTGAGCCCACAAAAGGTAGAATCGAAATCAATGGTAGGTTGGCATCCCTGTTGGAAGTTGGTACAGGATTTCACGCTGAACTTAGTGGTAGAGAAAATGTTTTTTTAAACGGATCAATGCTTGGAATGACGAAAAGCGAGATTGCCAGAAAATTTGATGAAATCGTTGACTTCGCAGAAGTGGAAAAGTTCATAGATACTCCTGTAAAACGATATTCAAGTGGCATGTACGTACGTTTAGCGTTTGCAGTTGCCGCTCATCTCGAACCTGAAATTTTAGTTGTAGATGAAGTTCTGGCTGTTGGCGACAGTGCTTTTCAAAAAAAGTGCCTAGGCAAAATGGAAGATGTTGCCGGGCAAGGCAGAACAATATTGTTTGTAAGTCATTATATGGAAACTGTTTTGAGGCTTTGTAATAAAGGCTTGTTGTTAGAACAGGGTAAATTAATTACTTCCGGAAAAGCTTCGGATGTTGTAAAAACTTACATGAAGTCTGATAGTGGTAATTCTGCCAAACGTTCCTATCTTAATCATCCTGCGCCTCCTGGTAATGATGTGGTGGTACTTAGGAATGTAGATGTTAGAGACGCTAATGGTGAGATTAAAGATACGTATGACATTACTGGAGATATTTTTGTTTCCATGGAATATGAAGTGTTAAAAGATGGTGATGTGTTTACCCATAGTTATAATTTCTTTAACGAAGAGGGAATAAATATTTTCAATACACATGACACAGTTTCTGATTTGAGAACAATAAAAAGAGAAAAGGGAATCTACACCACAACCATGAAAGTGCCGGGTAATTTACTATCTGAAGGTGGGGTTAGTGTTGGCGTTGCAATAATCTCAATAGATCCTTTCTCAATTTACTTTCACGAGTTGGATGCGGTCAGTTTCACTGTAATAGATTACATGCGCGGTGATTCTGCAAGAGGTAAGTATACCCTTGGTTTTCCGGGTATGGTAAGACCACTGTGTGAATGGAAAACAAATCTTTTGTAGAAATTAGAATACTACATTAAACAAAATGAAGAAATTTTTAAAATTAGTTCTACCTGAAGCAATTTTAAGATTGATCCGGAATCGTGATATTGATTTGAGTAAAGTTGTTGTTTTGCCAGCTGAGGGTATGACCTACAAAAATGATTTGCTTTATACCTATCATAATGCTGACTTTATTAACGAGAAGAAATTTGCAGAGTCATATAAATTGTGTAAAGAAATAGGAGGGAGGTTACTTGAAAATTATGACATTCAATGGAGAATTCATGTTGTTTGTTGGGCTGCCTCACATGCGGCAAAACTTGAAGGTGATTTTGTTGACTGTGGTGTATATTCAGGTTTTTCTCCGAGAGCCATTTGTCACTTTGTCGATTTTCAGAATTTGAACAAAACATATTATCTAATGGATACGTTTTCCGGTATGGATGAGAGGTACAGCTCATCCTATGAAATGGAAAGGAATAAAAAATTGGGTTATGCGGAAACTGATCTTTTTGAACAGGTTAAACAAACCTTTAAAGGATATAAAACTAAAATAATAAAAGGTCCTATACCCGATACATTAAAAGAAGCCGACTGCGAAAAGGTCTCCTTTTTGTCTATTGACATGAACAGTGAAATGCCCGAGATTGCGGCTCTAGAATATTTCTGGCCAAAATTAGTAAGCGGCGGCATGATTGTTCTTGATGACTATGGGTATCCCGGATGCTTAAATCAGAAAATTGCTCACGATAAGTTTGCTGAATCAAAAGGAGTAAAAGTTTTGAGTTTGCCCACCTGTCAAGGGTTAATTGTTAAACCTTAAATGAAAGGGGTATCTATTTGCATACCATGTTATAATCAGACTCAATATTTGAGACAAACTCTTTTATCCGTTTCTGAGCAAACCTATCCCTTATTCGAGGTAATTGTTTCTGATGATTCTACTATTGATGATGTGAAAAATCTAGTTTCTGATTTTAGTTCATCCATCAATGTAAAATATATTCGGAATTCACCTTCATTAGGGCCGGCAGCCAATTGGAATCAATGTATACGCCTTGCGAACAATGATTGGATTAAAATTTTGCATCATGATGACTGGTTCACATCAAAAGATTCTATTACCAAATTCATGGATTTTGCAATAGATGATTATGGATTGATTTTTTCAGCATCTGTTTCAAAAAATGAACGTGAAAAAACTTTAACCGAACATTTTCCGGGCAAGCTGTTTCTTGATGATATATCAAAAAATCCTGAAGTTTTATTCTGCGGAAATTTGATTGGGCCTCCAAGTGCTGTTCTATTTAATAAAAGTAAAAATATTTTTTTTGATGAAAGGATGAAGTGGTTGGTTGATATAGATTTCTACATCAATTTAATTCATAAGTCAGGTGGTAAATTCTTTTATATTGATGAAACTTTAATTACAAGTGTAAGCTATGCTGAGCATAATGTAACAAACAATTGTAATAATGCGGAGACGGAGTTGTATGAGTATTTTTTGTTATTTGAAAAATTGCTCAGACTAGGGATTACTAATGGTAATGTGGTTGAAAGGTTAAGGGAGCTTGTAATAAAGTATGATGTGTCTAGGATTGAAGATTTAAAACCTTACCTCAAAGAAATATCATTTTCTGATAATGAATTGTCTATTGTCTTTAATGGTTTGCCTAAGAAATCTTTGATTCAGAAATTAAAAAAAATTATTAGAAAAGGAATAGGATAGTTTCAAGGAAATTGAATTTATTTTAATGTGTTTGAGAAACCCTAATGGCTGAACAAAATTTGATAAGTGTTATTCTACCGGTTTACAATGCGGGTAAATTCCTGTCTGCATCTATTCAAAGTATTTTAAACCAAACACATCGTAATTTTGAATTAATAATTCTTAATGATGGTTCAACCGATGAATCTGAACAAATTGTCAAATCATTCAATGATCCAAGGATAAGGTATTTTGAACATCTTAACATGGGGCTTGCTAGTACACTTAATAAGGGAATTGCTCTTTCTGCCGGTGAGTATATTGCAAGGCAGGACAACGATGATATTTCTTATCCTGATAGGTTAAAACTCCAACTTGATTTTCTTAAAAATAACCCTCAATTTGCCATTGTGGGATCACATGCAAGAATAGTCAATGAAAATGGAATTGATACAGGTAGGAAGCATACGCACCCTTTAAAATCTTGTCATTTAAAATTTGACTTAGTTTTTGATAACCCTTTTGTTCACTCATCTGTAATGTTCAGGAAGCAATTGATTCAGGACACAGGAAATTATATATCGGATAGTAATTTTTTTGAAGATCACAATCTTTGGTCGCGTGTATCAAGAAATTTTAAAGTAGCTAACATTCCTGAAATTTTATTAGATTATAGAGAAGTAAGTACGGGAATGTCTAAATCCGCCAAAACATATTCGGATAAAGTAATTTTTCAGACAATTGAAAATTTAAATTATTATTTGCCAAACGATTCAGAGGTGAATCTTAAATGTGCGAATATTTATCATGAAGGTTTCAATAATAATTCTGATAAAGAAGTTTTATCCGAGCAAGCAAAAAAATTAATCTCAATTATTTTTGAAAACGAATCGGAATCTGAAAAAATTAATGCATTGAAACGTTTTATTCTTAAAGTGGAAATTAACAATCTTAGGAATAATTATAAAAATTTAGGGCATTCCGGATTTCAAAAATTAAAAATGAAATTTAAGAGGAGAAGTTTGTTCAGTCGTTACAATAAATTAATTTCAACCCATCAATTTTAATCTGTGAAGATTTATCACTGTGTGGAGTCATATTACCCTTCTTTGGGTGGAATGCAGGAGGTTGTTAAACAACTCTCTGAACGCTTGGTGAGCTTAGGGCATGAAGTTACTGTATTGACAAGTTTTCATCCTTTAAGGAATTTTTCTGAACTAAATGGAGTCAGGGTCGAAACATTCCAAATCTCAGGTAATGCAATTGAAGCAAGTACTCCTGAAGAAAAAAGATACCTAAATTATTTACTGAATATTGATGGAGATGTTGTTACATTCTTTGCTGCACAACAATGGGCAACCAACCTTGCATTAAATCACCTAGAAAAAATTAAGGCAAAGAAAGTTTCCGTTCCTACCGGTTATTCTGGATTGTTTAGGGCGGAATATCGTGAATATTTCCAAAGGATGAAAAAATGGATTCATAATTACGATATGAATGTATATCTCAGTAACGACTATCGAGATATTAATTTTGCCCGCGAAAATGGAATAAGTAAAACCATGTTGATTCCAAATGGAGCTTCAGCAGATGAATTTAACAATGATCCTGGCATCGACATTAGAAAAAAATTCAACATCCCTCAAAATCATAAGATTTTGTTGCATGTTGGTTCCTATACCGGTAGAAAAGGACACAAAGAGGGAATTGATGTTTTTCTTAGTTCAGGTCTAATTAACTGTACACTTTTAATGATTGGTAATGATACAGATTATTTCAAGAGAAGAACAATTTTCAAATTTCCAATACTACTTATGCGTTGGATATGTTCTGTTTTTTCTTCAAGGAAAATAATATTAACTGCGGCTGATAGAGCAACAACGGTTTCAGCTTATTTTCAA
Source organism: Bacteroidota bacterium (assembly GCA_046302135.1). Lineage (GTDB taxonomy): Bacteria > Bacteroidota > Bacteroidia > B-17B0 > Aurantibacillaceae > AM-1111. Next base: position 8,636 of record JBKCIQ010000075.1, read on the forward strand.
TCTGATTTATTCTTTTTTCCAAGTCAGGTCGAGTGTTCTCCAATAGTTCTTTTTGAAGCCTCCGCCGCAGGTTTGCCTTATCTTACCACGGATGTAGGTAACTCCATTGAAATCGTTAAGTGGACCGGTGCTGGTGAAGTTATGGCAACTCAAAAGGATTCAAATGGATTTTCTTATCCGATTAAAACAAAGGCAGTGAAACAATTGAAATTGTTGTTAGAAGATAATCGAAAATTAAAAGAATTTTCATTAGCTGGTCGTAAGAATTGGAAAGAAAAATTTACTTGGGAGGAAATAGCGTCACAATATTTAAAGATGTATAAAACACTGATGGAATGATTATAGTTAAGCTTGTTGGGGGTCTCGGTAATCAGATGTTTCAGTATGCTGCAGGTAAACAATTATCTGCTTTGCATAATACTGAATTAAAAATAGATCCAAGTTTTTATTTAAATAAATTTCCTTCAGGCGTTACACCTCGAGAAATTGAATTGGATTTACTTAACACAAAATTGAATTTTGCAACTCAGGAAGAAATTGATTATTTCAGTAAATCGAAAAACAATCGCTATCAACGGTGGTTGCATAGAAAAGTGCCCGTTTTATTTAATAAAATTTATCTTTCAGAATCTGGGTCTGATTTTTCAAGTCTTTTTTTTCGTTCCCCTAAAAACACCTACCTTGATGGCTATTGGCAAACTGAAAAATATTTTTCAAAAATTCGTTCCGTTCTGGTTCAAGAATTTCAACCAAAAAATGAATTTTCTTCTGATAATTTAAATTACCTCAGCAAAATAAAATCCGAAAATAGTGTTTCAGTTCATTTTAGAAGAGGTGACTACGTCTCAAATCCTAATGCAGCCTCCTATCATGGGGTCTTGCCATTAAGTTATTATGATAACGCTGTAAATTTACTTTCAACCCGACTAAAAAATCCGGAATTTTTTGTTTTTTCGGATGATATCCCTTGGGTAATTGAAAATTTTAAAATTCCATTTCCTGTCCATTTTGTACAAGGGAATCAAGGTAAAAGTGCTGTTTTCGATTTGGCTCTTATGTATTCGTGCAAGCACAATATAATTGCCAACAGTTCTTTTTCTTGGTGGGGCGGTTGGTTAAATACTAATCCTGAAAAAATCGTGGTTGCACCGAAAAATTGGTTTTCCGGTTCATATGATATACCAAATGATTTGATACCTGCTAAATGGGTAATTTTATAATCTACCATCTAGCTTTTGACTTAAAATGTTTAACTAAATTTGTTTCATATTAAAAGAATGATGAATATTGGAATAATTGGTGCTAATGGCTTCATCGGTTCACATCTGGTGGAGTTTCTCTCTTCTAATCATTCTGTTAAATTGATTTTGTTCGGTAACGAACCAAAAACGACTAAAGATTTTAATGGAAGTTACTACTGTGTTAAAGATTTGGATTCTGATAAATTAAATCAGATTTTTTCTTCAATAGACCTCGTTTACTATCTTGCTTCTTCAAGTATTCCTGCTTCAACTTGGCAAAACCCGGTAGTTGAGATACAAAATAATCTCACTAATTTTTTAAATTTTCTTGAATCCATTTCGCGTTCCGGTGTAAAAAAAATTGCATTTGTTTCCAGCGCAGGAACAATTTATGGTCCTTCCAAGGTTAAACTTAATGAAGAAGATGTTAAACATCCTTTTTCTCCTCATGGTATTATAAAATTAACCATGGAAAACTTCCTAAGTTACTATCAAAAAAAATACGGGTTACAATATGATATTTACAGAGTTTCAAACGTTTTCGGTGAAGGACAGAATACCAAAAAAGGTTTAGGTTTGATAAATACTTTTATGGAGCATATACTGAAAATGCAACAAGTTACTGTTTATGGCGACGGTATGCATCTCAGAAATTATATATACGTTAAAGATGTTGTTCGTTTAATGAGTATTTCATTAGATTCGGATATTTATAAATCTAATATTTGGAATGTTTCCTCTAATAATTCCTTCACAATAAATGAAGTTATAGAGAAAATTAAAGACTGTATTCCTGAAAAATTTTCAGTTCAGTATATTGAACAACGGTTAAGTGATAATCTTCATATAGATCTTGATAATTCAAAAATTTTAGCAGATTGCCCTGATTTTGTTTTTACTGATTTTAATTCAGCTATTTTAAATGTATATAATCATCTCAGATCAGACTTGAGTTTAAGTTCAGGAAAATGAAGTGAATTAAATTATAATTAGACAACTTGTATTTTATTTATCCTATATTCAAATAATTATAATTTTTATAAAAAAACTTTTAATTTAAGATTTAAACATAATTCAATACTTGAAAATTAAATGTCTTTAGATAGATTTTTGACGCAAGAAAATTTTGTTTAAAAGTTGATGATAAAATTATTTCAAAAATAAAAATATAGATTGATTAGAAATCCAAAAATATCTGTTTTGATGTCTGTATATAATTCCGCTTCATATCTAAAGGAATCTATAGACAGTGTTTTGAGCCAAACATTTACAGATTTTGAATTGATAATCATAAATGATGGCAGTACAGATTCAAGCTGGAAAATTATTAATGATTTTAAAGATGAACGAATAATTAAAATTGATAATGATGGTAATAAAGGATTGATCTATTCACTCAATTTAGGTTTGAACTTAGCCTCAGGAACTTTTATTGCCAGAATGGATTCTGATGATATTTGTTTCCCTAATCGTTTTCAGGCGCAATTTGATTATCTGATTTCTAATCCTGATGTTGCTGTCCTTGGTTCCGATTATATCAATTTCTCTGAAACATCTGAAAAAAAGTGTGTAACACTTAAAGGTAAAGACGTGCTTAAATCATGGCTGACTTTTTCATCACCTTTATGTCACCCCTCAGTAATGATGCGTGCCGATTCAATACGAAGTTTAAGCAATGCCTATGATACCAATTTTCGCCATGTTGAAGATTATGAACTTTGGACCAGAATGGCTTTAAACTTCAATTTAGAAAATTTACCTTTAAACCTTATCCGTTATAGACATCATAATCAACAGGTCAGTCAAATTGCCAGAGAAGAACAATATCAATTGTCTTCTGTTATTCAGCATCGTTACCTTTCTGATTTGGGTTTTTCTTTTTCAGAAGAAGAGTTCAATATTCACAGAGTAATTGCATCAGGAAAAAAAATAGATCGATATGAGTTATTGCAAAGAGTTAGACTTTGGCTTGAAACACTAAGAAATCAAAATCTTAATTTAAAAGTTTTTAATGTTGCTGATTTTGATTTCGTTCTTGGAAGAGTATTTTATGACACCTGCGGTAATACTTCTTTAGGTTTGTCAGCTTTTCATCTATGGAGAAAATCAAAATTTAAATTATACTATGGCAACAATTCAAAAATGCTATTGCGTCAATTTATAAAATGTATGATTAGAAGATTTAATTAATCAATTTTTTAAATTCTCTTGCCCAGTTTTCCCAATTCAGTTTTTCTTCAAACATTTTTCTCGATGTTTCTCTTAATTCAAAGTATTGATTTTTATTGCTGATTAGTTCGATTATTTTCTTTGCGTATGCTTGCCCATCATCCTTATAATCGAATAAAAATCCATTTAAGCCTTCTTTAATATGTCCTCTAACGCCTCCGGTATCTGTACACAAAGATGGTAATCCAAATGCAGATGCTTCGCAAAATACAACAGGAGTGCAATCAAAACGGGTTGGTAGAATAAGAAAATCAGATCTGAAAAATAATTCCTGAAGTTTTTTCAGTTGAATAGATTCATTTTTGTTCAGGTATGGAATGAATTCTAGACCCTCAATTGATCTGTGTTTTTCGGGTGGGGTACATCCAACCACCATCAACCTTGCATTGATGTTATTTTCCTTCAGAATTTTTAAACAATTTACAGCTATGTCACCACCTTTGTTTTCCCAGTATACCGCAGGAAACAAAATTTCAATTTGATTGGAGTTTATATCAGTTTTAAGATTATTAATGTCAGGCAAATTTTCCATGTTTGGACCAAAAGGAATTACTCGGATTTTATTCTCTTCTATACCATAATCCTTTAAAACCGATTCAGCCGCCCATTCCGAAGAAACGATAACATAAGTGCTTTTCTGTAATGCCATGCTTTCAATTTCATTGGCTGCTTTTTCTGATATGCTCGTAAGATTACTCAAAGCTTTATGATAGCCTAAACTTCTTTTAAAAGTTGTATCGCTTATATAAAAAATAGGAATTTTAGTTTCAAGATGTGCAATCTCACAACTTGCCGCAGGAGCAACAATGCAATCGAAATTTTCTTTCTTGAGACAATCGCCGAAATACTTTGCATAAGATTTTGATAACAGGTGGCTATGTCGGTAGTCATATCTTTTTCCGGAAATCTTTTGGCTTATTCCCGTTAGTGCTTTGCCGATATAAGTTTCTATGAGTGGATTATAGGGCCCTAATACCTCCACATCTCCCACTGATTTTCTTAAAGTGCTTAAAATACTGAAATGTGTTCCGCTCCAAGCCCTTTTGTCATTAGGGTCCACTGAGGATAAATAAGCTATTTTACGTGTTTTCAACGTTGTAAAGATAAGGAATACCTCATGAATGATTAACTTTGCAGTAGTGGAGAAATCCCTTAGTATCATTATCGTTTCCTACAACGTTTCAGATCTGCTGAAACAGTGTATTATTTCAATCAAACAATTCCTTGGGTGTAAATATGAAATTATTGTTGTAGACAATGCTTCCAAGGATCAGACATTAGAAATGTTAGCTAGCGAATTTCCGGATGTAATTTGTATTTACAATTCTGAAAATGTCGGTTTTTCTGCGGCAAATAACCAAGGCTTGAAAATTGCAAAAGGAGAAAATATCTTATTTCTGAATCCTGATACAGAATTTTGCAATGGATCTTTTAATCAATTTATAAGAAGTTTCATTGAATCAAAAGAAGCTAAACTAATTTCTGGCCCCGGCCTTTTAAACTCAGATGGTTCTTTCCAGCAAAGCACATGGAATTTCCCCAACTTTTTATTTCACTTGTCTGAGCTATTTTTCCTTCACTCTTTTTTGAGCAAGGGTGTAAATAAAATTACAATTAGTCAGTTGATGTATAATGGTTTTGTTTCTGGAGCGGCATTACTTATAAAAAGAGAAAATGCCATTGCCCTCGGTGGATTCGATGAAAATTTATTTTGGATGGATGATGCCGATCTTTGTTACAGAAATATTAAAAGCGGAGGCATGATCCAGTATTTTAGTGATGCCAAAATTGTGCATCACAGTGGACAAAGTGGAAAAAAAAATTATAAGGTTCAAATTTCAAATCAAATAATTAGTAAGCTGAAATTTTATAGAAAACACAGTCAGTACCTGAATTATTTTTTTTCTCTCTTTATCTTCTTCATTCATATTGTTTCAAGAATTTCAATTTTTTCGATTTTGACACCAATTAACAAAGTGTTTTTTGAAAAGTTTAAGGCATACTTGTTTTCGTTCAGAAAATTCTTCCAATATTTAATCTTTGGAAATAATTCAGTAACCTGAATGAGGATTCTACTGCTCTCTGATATCAATTCCGTTCATACCCAAAAATGGGCTATTGGTCTCTCGTCGGCAGGTTTGAAGATTGGTCTCTTTTCCATGAACAGAAGTAACTCTGATTGGTATTCTTCAATTCCTAATATTACTATTTTGAGTCAGGCAAATCAGCAGCTCAAAGGTGTATCTTTTATTGAAAAGGCAGGGTATTTTTCATATTTAAAATCAATCAAAAGATCAGTTTCTGATTTTAAGCCAGATATTGTTCACGCTCATTACGCCAGTAGTTATGGAATGCTTGGGGCACTTTCCGGATTTCATCCATTTATTATTTCAGTTTGGGGTGCCGACGTTTATGATTTTCCAGCCAAATCTTTTTTGAATAAAGCATTATTGAAATTTAATCTAAGAAAAGCTGACAGAATTCTATCTACAAGCGAAGTTATGAAAATCGAAACAATGAAGTATACTTCATCTGATGTTGGAGTTACTCCGTTTGGTGTAGATACAGAGGTGTTTTATCCAAGAGTGAGAGATGAATTAGTTTTTTCTAAATCTGATATTGTTATTGGTCAGGTCAAATCTCTTGAGCAAAAGTATGGAACCTCAGTATTGATAGATGCTTTTAAATTAGTAACTGACACATTTCCGAATTTATCTTTGAAACTGTTATTGGTTGGTGGGGGATCACTGTACAATGACTTAATTGAAAAAACTAAACAATTAGGAATTTCTGATAATGTTATTTTTACAGGGAGTGTATTGCATTCCGAAATTGCTAAGTATCATAATATGATTGATATTTTTGTTTCTGCATCAATTGACGACAGTGAGAGCTTTGGTGTTTCTGCTGTTGAGGCCTGTGCTTGTGCAAAAGCAGTTGTAGTTGCAAGAACCGGTGGATTAAAAGAGGTAGTTTTGGAAAATGAAACAGGATTAATAGCCGAGAGAGGTGATGCGAATTCAACTGCTGATGCTATCAGTAAATTCATCTCTAGTCCTGAATTACGAAAACTATATGGAGAAAGAGCGAGACAGCATGTTTTAAAACGTTATGACTGGAAAAAGAATTTATCGCTCATGATTGAAATATATAAAGATCTAATCCGTAGATGAAAATTCTTATTCTAACACAGTATTTTCCTCCCGAGATTGGTGCGCCTCAGAATCGTTTGTACGAGCTTGCTGTGAGGTTAAAAAAGTTTGGACATGAAATTACTATTCTTACTGCAATGCCAAATTATCCTAAAATGGAAATTCACAATGGATATAAAGGCAGGTGGTGTATGATCGAAAATATGAATGGTTTGGAAATTCATCGTACATCTATTTTTGTTACAAAATCAAAAGGTATTCTAAATCGATTAATGAATTATTACTCTTTTGTTTTGTCGTCATTATTTTATGGTTTATTTAACATAGGGAGTCAGGATGTTGTTTTTGTAGAAAGCCCGCCACTTTTTTTAGGGAAAACAGGCTGGCTTTTATCAATTATGAAAGGTTCGAAAATGATTTTTAATGTTAGTGATCTCTGGCCTGAAAGTGCGGAAAAGTTAGGATTGGTAAAAAACAAATTTTTTCTAAAAATTGCATATCAGTTAGAACATTTTCTCTATGAGCAGTCATGGTTAATCACAGGGCAAACTCAAGGTATTGTTAAAGATATCGGCAAGAGGTTCCCTAAAAAAATTGTGTATTGGTTACCCAATGGAGTTGATCTGAATTTTTTTAAGGTTGATTATTACGATGGGCTTTCCTTTAGGAGTAAAATGGGTTTTTCTGAAACTGATTTTTTGATTTTATATGCAGGTGTAATTGGGCATGCTCAAGGCCTTGAAGTAATTTTAAATGCGGCTGAGCTATTAAAGGATAAAAGAAATATTAAGTTTGTTTTGTTGGGTAGTGGTCCTGAAAAAGATAATTTGATAGAATTAAAAACTCAAAAAAATCTCGAATTTATTTACTTTCTTGATCCTGTATCAAAAATCGAAATGCCTGAAATTGTTGCGGCTTGCAATGTGTCTGTAATTCCTTTAAAAAAATTGGATTTGTTTAAAGGCGCTATACCTTCTAAAATTTTTGAAAATTTGGCTATGAAAAAACCAATTTTATTGGGGGTTGAAGGAGAGGCTAAGGAATTATTTATTGATGAAGCCAATTCAGGATTTTTTTTCGAACCTGAAAATGAAAAGGATCTTGCTATTCAAATATTAGCTATGGAAAAAGATCCTGATCTATGTGTAAAATTGGGTGAAAACGGAAATAAATTTGTTGCTCAAAAATTCGAGCGTGATTTAATAGCTGAAAGGTTCAATGTTTTTTTACAGGAAAACTACATTAATGCTGAAT
>JBKCIQ010000076.1:0-16313 GCA_046302135.1 Bacteroidota bacterium
TAAATTTAATAATTAAATAAAAAGCAATAGAATATTTTCACTAAAAAACAGGTAAAAGTGTTCGTAATCTCAATCAAATACAAAAATTTAATAAAAAAATCCCCGAAATATTTTCCGGGGATTTCATCAAGAACAAGGTAAGAATATTAATTAGATATTGAAATTTTCTTTTCCAATTCATCTATATAACTCCTAAATCTTTTATCAGTATCCATGAGATTATTTACAGTACGGCAAGCATGAAGAACGGTTGCATGATCTTTTCCACCGCAATGCAAACCAATAGTTGCAAGAGATGATTTTGTCATATTTTTAGCAAAATACATTGCTATCTGACGAGCCTGAACTACTTCGCGCTTACGTGTTTTTGATTTCATTAAATCTATAGGCAAATCAAAATAATCGCATACAACTTTTTGTATATAGTCTATTGAAACCTCACGAGCAGTACTCTTTACAAATTTGTCAATCATATGCTTTGCAAGATCCAATGTAATGGTCTTTTTATTGAGTGAAGACTGTGCAAGAAGTGAAATAAGTGCTCCTTCTAATTCTCTGACATTACTTGTAATTGAATAAGCAAGGTATTCAACAACCTCTTTTGGTAACTCAATTCCTTCATTGTAAATTTTCTTCTCAAGAATTCCTATTCTGGTCTCTAAACCAGGCGTCTGAAGGTCGGCACTCAATCCCCATTTAAATCTTGACAGTAAACGCTGTTCGATTCCTTGAAGTTCTACTGGTGCGCGATCAGAGGTTAGTACCAACTGTTTTCCGGTCTGATGAAGGTGATTGAAAATGTGGAAAAATACATCTTGCGTCTTTTCCTTACCTCCGAAATATTGCACATCATCAATGATGAGGGCATCTATCATTTGATAGAAATGAATAAAGTCGTTCTGATTATTATTTTTAACAGCATCAATAAACTGAGAAATGAACTTCTCAGATTGAACGTACAATACGGTTTTGTTTGGGAAATTTTTCTTTATATCTATTCCTATTGCTTGAGCCAAATGAGTTTTTCCTAAACCTACTCCACCATAAATTAATAAAGGGTTAAAAGCAGTACCTCCAGGCTTATTTGCAACAGCAAAACCTGCGCTTCTTGCCAATCTATTGCAATCTCCCTCAACAAAATTGTCGAAACAATAATTAGGGTTTAGTTGAGATTCAACAGTAATCTTTTTCAAACCTGGAATAACAAACGGATTCTTTATTGGGTTGGAACCAATATCCAGAGGCATATTTACAGCAGGATTTTTCAAATCACGTGAACTCATGGTTGGAACCTTCATTGTTATGGGTTTCTCGGTTCTACCATACGCGTTTTCCATAACGATGCTGTATTCTAATTTACCTTCCGTTCCTAATTCTTTTCTAATAGTTTTTTTCAAAAGTGTTATGTAGTGCTCTTCAAGCCATTCATAAAAAAACTGAGATGGAACCTGTATGGTAAGTGTGTTGGATGATAACTTTACAGGCTTAATGGGTTCAAACCATGTTTTGAAATTCTGTGTGTTTACATTGTCTTTGATTACTTCTAAACAATTTTTCCAAACTGATTCTGCGTTTCTTTTATCCATTGGTAAGTGCTTTTGTTTTGGTTTAGTAGGTTTATAAATTTTTTAAATCTCTTTTTATCTATGGTGATGCAAATATTTATTAAAATTTCCTTAAAAAAAAATTTATTTACACTTGATTTTTAAAAATTTTGTGGTATGATGATTCTATTGAAATTTTATTTGGATTTTTCGAAAAAATTATTTCCACTCTACCAAGCCAAATTCCTGCCCAACCAACCTGTGTTATATGTACCGGTTTACCATCCAAATTTTTTCTCACAAGGGGTTTTTCCAAAAATGTATGAGTATGTCCACCAATAATTAAATCAATATTCTTCGATTTTTCACTCAGTAGATAATCACTGATTTTATTGTCATCATATCTATAACCTAAATGTGAGAGGCAAATTACAAAATCACATTTTTCATTTTTCTTTAATGTCTCTGCAACATCGTTGGCTGCAATTACCGGGTTGAAATAACGAGTATTGCCATATAACTTATCAGGAACCAAACCTGTAAGCTCGATTCCAAGCCCAAAAACACCAATTTTAATTCCGCCTCTTATATAAGTTTTATATGGTCGTATTCTTCCATCAAGAGGAGTATCCTTAAAAGAATAGTTTGCACAGACAAAATCAAAACTTGCTTTAGGTATTTGGTTAGCCATATTTTCTAAACCAAGGTCAAAATCATGGTTACCTATAGTTACACAATCATAACCCATCATGCTCATCAACTTGTATTCAACCTCACCTTTGTACATATTAAAATATGGGGTTCCTTGAAATATGTCTCCGGCATCTAATAAAAGTACATTAGGCTCAATTGATCTTATACGTTTTATCAAAGAAGCTCGCTTTGCAAATCCTCCTTGACCCGGATACTTTGGATCATTTGCAGGAAAAGGTTCTATACGGCTGTGCTGATCGTTAGTGTAAAGAATAACTAATTTGGTTAACCCTTTATTATTTAAAAAATCAGAAGACAGACCTTTAAATCCATAAATTAAAGCGCCTGTTCCAAGCAAATACTTCAAAAAATCTCTCCTATTTTGAAATTGAAATTCTGCCATCTGTATTGCAATCGATTATTTTACCTTGTTTACTCAATTCTCTACAATATTCAATCAAAATATCACGAATCAAAATACCGCTGTAAACCTTCTCAGAATCCCTAAAAAAAGAAATGTTATCTCCACCCAAAATTAGATAATCGGAACTTACTACATTATAATTTCTTGTTGAATCCAAGGGTAAATTATCAATAATTACGCGTGATGCTTTTTTATTTTTATCTATCTCCATTCTTATTCCAGACACGGGAACTCCACCTTTATTTGAAATAAAATTAACCAACTCTTTCATTTTTTTTCCGCTTACTACTGCTAGTACCATTTCATTATCAAAAGGCATCAACTCAAAAATTTTTCCTTTAGAAATTTCACCTTTTGGTAATGACGCCCTCAATCCTCCATTGTTTAAAAATACAGCATCAACTTTTAAATTATTCTTTTTATAAAATTCTTTTGATTTATAAAGTATGCAATCTGTAACAAAATTACCAAGATTACTTTCAGGTTGACCTTTTACTAAATCAGAAACTGAGTGTGCAAGGATTTCGTTCATCTCATTATCAAAGCGAGACTTATAGGGAGACAACTCCTTATAGATTAAACTATCGGTCATTTCACTTTGTAAATCTAAATGGCTAGATTTAATTTCAGCAACTTTCATTCTTGAATTACAGGAAAAGAATAGAGACAGTGCAAGCAATATAATTAAATCCTTAAATTTCATAGGGAAACAGCTAAAGATAATTAAAAAATCTTTCTTGAGCTCTTTGGGATTTAATATATTTTTTGTGTTACTTTTATGGAATCAGGATGATCAAAAACGAAACTAAAGTAAGGGTAAGATACGGTGAAACAGATCAAATGGGTTATGCATACTATGGTGTATACGCACAATATTATGAAGTTGGAAGAGTTGAAACCTTAAGAGCGCTTGGATTTCCGTACAGAGAACTTGAGGAAAAAGGCATTCTTTTGCCTGTTAGTGATTTCACCATTAAATATATTAAACCTGCCTATTACGATGATGAGATTACTGTAATTACAACGGTTAGAGAATTGCCTAGTATAAGATTCATATTTGATTACGAATGTTTCAATGAAAAACTTGAATTAATTAATAGCGGAAGAGTTGTGCTTGTTTTTATAGATAAAATTAAAAACAAACCGTGCATGCCACCAGATTGGTTTTTAGAAAAAATAAAACCTTACTTTTTAAAATAAACGTTTCAATTATATTAAGGAATAACGAAATTTAGGCTATGAAGAAAAATAAAACCGCACTAGTTACAGGAAGCACAAGTGGAATTGGTTTAGGAATTGCTATTGAGCTAGCATCCGCAGGTTATAATTTAATATTTAACGGACTTGAGGAAAACGGGGAAGAGATTGCAAAAAGTATAGCAGATAAATATAAAATTGAAGCGATATTTTCTTCTGCCAACCTTTTGTATTCAGTTGAAATTGAAAAAATGATTCACTTTTCTGAAGAGAAATTTGGATGCATTGATGTTCTTGTAAATAATGCTGGCATTCAGTATGTATCACCTATTGAAGATTTTCCGGAAGAAAAATGGAACGCAATAATTAACATTAATCTAACCTCTGCTTTTCATACCACCAGGTTAGTTTGGAAAAAAATGAAATCTCAGAAATTTGGCCGAATAATAAACATAGCATCTGCTCATGGATTGGTAGCAAGTGAGTATAAATCCGCTTATGTAGCGGCTAAGCATGGGTTAATTGGCTTTACAAAAACGATTGCTCTGGAAGGGGCACCATTCAATATTAATGCAAATTCTATTTGCCCTGGGTATGTTAAAACACCTCTTGTTGACAAACAGATAAAAGATCAGGCAAAAGCTCACGGAATAAGTGAATATGAGGTAATAAATAAAATAATGCTGTATAAACAATCTGTAAAAGATTTTATTCCTGTCGAAACAATTGGAAAACTTACTGTTTTTCTGTCTTCAGATGAAGCAAAAACTATTACCGGATCTTCTTTCCCAATTGATGGAGGTTGGAGTGCACAATAATAAAAAATTAATTTATGAGTGAAGTTAAGCACGTAGGTTTGGCATTGCAAGGAGGCGGAGCTCATGGAGCTTTTACTTGGGGAGTACTCGACCGTTTACTCGAGGAGGAAATGCTAGTTGCAGACTCCATTTGCGGAACATCTGCAGGTGCCGTAAATGCCGTTGTTGTTGCCTACGGTTTACATACAGGTGGAACACAAAAAGCAAAAGAGCTTCTTGAACTCTTATGGAAAAAAGTTTCTATTTCAGGAGGACTTTTATTCAAACCCGGATTTTGGGATAAAATGCTTGGTGGAGGTGATATCTATAATTCACCGGGCTACGTATGGTTTAATACTATGACCCAATTTTGGAGCCCATACAATTTCAATCCACTAAACTACAATCCACTAAGAGATATTTTAAATGACTTGGTTGATTTTAAAGAATTGCATTTATACAGTAAGAAAAAACTTTTTATTTGTGCAACTAATGTTAAAACTAACAGAGCAAGAATATTCACCAATAAGGACATAACTGTTGATGCGGTTCTTGCCTCTGCATGCCTACCTTTTTTATACCAAGCTGTAGAAATTAACGGAGAATTCTATTGGGATGGCGGTTACATGGGTAACCCTCCTATTTTTCCTCTGATTACAAATTCAACTGTAAGGGATATTTTGCTTGTTAAAATAAATTCAATAAATATTCCTTCTGTACCTAAATCCGCAAGAGACATAGCTGATCGTGTAAATGAAATTTCCTTTAATAGTAGTCTTATTAACGAAATGAAAATGATACACTACAGAAACGAATTGATCAGAAATGGAATACTAAAACCAAACGATCAGGCAAACCGCGAAATATTTATTCACACCATAAGCGGTTATAATGCGCTGAGCAGATTGAACTATTCAAGTAAAATGAATACCTCTTGGGATTTTCTTTGCGAACTAAAAGCCAAAGGAAGAGAGACAGCGCAAATGTGGATTGATACTGAATTTTCACAAGTTGGTAAAAAATCGACATTTGACGTGGAGGAACATTTTTTCGAAAAATTCTAGTTACCGTATTTATTTTTACTTTATTCGGTTTTTTTCTCTGAATTTTTTTTGTGCATTTTGAAATTCAAGATAAACCTTGTCGCATATCATTAACGAGTTCTGAGTTAGGTTAGAAATTTCTGTACTATCGTTTTTATTCATCATTTCCTTTTTGGATAGTAAAGCGATTCTTAAACTATCGTTTCCACGTAGCAATTTTTCGATTGTATTTAAATAGTTTCTGTATGCATTAATCAACGATTCTTCGTTTTCAAATGCCTGAATATTTTTTGCTGAATCAATTGCAGTTTGCAAAATCTGTAATGTATTTCTTCTAGTTACCTCCTTTTGTTCTGGCTCATCTTTATTTATTGATATAGAATAATTCATGAAATAAACTGAAAAGGACTCGTAAGAGTTTGTAATTTTTCTATCATATTCCTCAGCTGTTTGCTTACTTTCTGTACATGCTATAAAAAACAAAGCAAATAATAACAAAGTAAATATTCCAAATTTATGTTTCATGAATTAAACATATTTTTTACAAAATTAAATTAAATCTAATTGACCTTAGACTTAAAAGCTTTTTTGAATTTATCTAGCTTGGGTTGAATCACAAATTTACAATATGGTTCACTTGAATTAAGATTATAATAGTTTTGATGATAATCCTCAGCCTTATAAAAAACAGTAAACGGACTAATCTCTGTAACGATGGGATTTTCATAAGCTTTTTCTTGCTCAAGCCTACTCTTATAGAATTCTGATTTTTGTTTTTGATCAGAATTATGGTAGAATATGACCGATCTGTATTGTGTCCCATGATCGTTACCTTGGTAATTTAAAGTTGTTGGATCATGTGTTTTCCAAAAAACCTCAAGTAGATCTTCAAATTTAATTACACTTTTGTCAAATGTTATTTGACATACTTCGGCGTGACCGGTGGTACCAGAACAAACCTCACGGTATGCAGGATTTTTAATTTTCCCGCCACTGTATCCGCTTTCAACCTTAATTACTCCTTTGAGGTTTTGGAAAACTGCTTCAACACACCAAAAACAACCTGCTCCAAAAGTTGCAACTTCATAATTCATTTGAGAAGTATTTTCGTTTTTAATTTTATCGCTATTAATTTGTCCGCAACCGAATAAAAAAGCCAAAACAAAGGTTATGGCTGTAAATTTTCTGCTTTGCAAATTGGAAAACATTTTAGTTAAGGTATTATTTCTTCTTTGATTTTTCCTCACCATTGAATTCGAAATGTTTCATTAATTTATCTCTTCTAACAAGTTTTAAGGATCCATCAATATCTGTATCATCTATGACAACCGAAATGGTTATAATTCTACCATCATCATCTTCCTTGCTTGCCTTAACTGCAAAGTATCTTTTTTCGAGATCTTCATCCATATAAACTGAATCTTTCGTTATTTCATATTTTATCCACTGATCAAAACCTCCACCTTTTGAATCTGCTGCCAGGTAATAATAAAGTTTGCCGTTTTTAAATTCGAGATCGTAAGGAATTGTTTTAGCTCCTGTTTTTGGCGAACCATTACTGTATTCAGTCGCGTTGGTTGAGAATTTTTTACCATGTAATGGATCCTTATCCATAAAAAATGCATTACAAAATAAAAAGATCAAGATTGAAGCTACGGGCAGAATAAGAAAAGATTTTTTCATATTTTTTTATTTAGGTTATTTAAAATTTAATTATTGGTAACTTTATTATTCAAATTTAAAGTTTGTTTTGAAATCGAATCGCATGTTTAACAAAACTTATACCACAAAATGAACATTCCGTTGGCGGAAAGAATGCGGCCTAAAACCTTATCGGACTTTATCGGACAAGCGCATTTAACAGGTGAAAATAAGCCATTAAAAAATGCCATCAAAATTGGTGTAATACCAAGCATTATTTTATGGGGCCCACCCGGAGTAGGAAAAACTACTTTATCAAACATTCTAGCAAATGAGCTAAAAAGACCTTTTTACAGCTTGAGTGCTATTCAAAGTGGGGTTAAAGACGTTAGAGATGCAATAGAAAAAGCAAAAAGTAATCATTTTTTTGGAAGTAATAAACCAATTTTATTCATTGACGAAATACACCGATTTAGCAAGTCTCAACAAGATTCGTTGCTTGGGGCAGTAGAAAAAGGCATCGTTACATTGATTGGAGCAACCACGGAAAATCCATCCTTCGAAATCATAAGTGCATTGTTGTCAAGATGTCAGGTTTATTCTTTAAATCATTTTAATAAAGATGACCTTTTAAAACTTTTGAATGATGCGTTAACGAAAGATAGCTATTTCAATCAGAAAAAAATAATACTTAAAGAAACTGATTCTTTAATTCGGATTTCCGGAGGAGATGGACGAAAATTACTTAATGCTCTTGAGCTTGTGGTTCTTGCTTATTGGGAAAAAGATTCTATTGAAATAAATAATGAGCGTGTTGAAGAAATTATTCAAAAACAACTTGCTCGTTATGACAAAAGTGGAGAACAACATTATGATATAATTTCTGCTTTTATTAAGTCTATAAGAGGAAGTGATCCAAATGCTGCAGTCTATTGGCTTGCGCGGATGATTGAAGGCGGCGAAGACCCAATTTTTATTGCCAGAAGATTAATAATTCTTGCATCAGAAGACATTGGAAACGCAAACCCAACAGCTTTGGTAATTGCTAATAATTGTTTTCAAGCAGTAAATGTTATCGGGATGCCAGAATCAAGAATTATCTTGTCTCAATGTTGCATATATCTTTCTACCTCCCCAAAAAGTAACTCATCATATTTGGCAATTGACAGCGCAATTGAAAAGGTAAGAAAAGATGGTGATTTGGCGGTGCCCTTACATCTTAGGAACAGTCCTACAAAACTAATGAAAGAAATGGGGTATGGAGTTGATTATATGTACGCACATAACTATGAAATGAATTTTATACAACAAGAATATTTACCTGATGAAATTTCAGGCCACATATTTTTTCATCCGGGTAGCAATCCACGAGAAAAAGAAATGAAAGAATTTTTGAAATTAAGATGGAAGAATAAATACAATTATTGATATCTATTAACGTTAAATTTGATCTTCCTCCAATCTGGGGTCAAAAATAAATAGTGTACCAAGGGAAATTACAAATCCTCCAATAATTTGTTCGACGCATTGCCACATTGCATCAAGTGCAAGATGCTCCAAAGTGTTTGAGGTACCAATACTTATACCGGTAACCTTAGTGACCATAAACACCAGCAATCCAACGATAAAACCTGAAATTAATCCTCGAGCAAAAATATTTTTTATCATTCCTCTTAAAAATTTAGTGTCATAAACTTTAATTGTTAAAAAAGAAATAAATAAATAGGTAACTCCTGCAAAAAAATAAAAAAGGGTCCGTGGATAGCTCAATTGACTTATTTCATTAAGATAGTAACCATGCCAAAAGAAAAAAGAAAGATACATAGCAACTGCACTCATCAACCAACTCAAGAAAAACCTGATTGTGAACATGAATTTTAGAAGTAATCAAAGTTATACAATATAATAATATGTTAAAATTAATTTCGTTGGAATTTTTATATTTGTATAAACTAGTTTTCTTCTTTTTCATCAGCATGAAAAAATACCTTGGTTTATATATCGCCTTATCTTTTATTTTATTTTTTTCGTGCCGCAAAGATGAAGGACCTTGGTGGAACGCTGAGTTTTCGGGGCCAATAGCAAAATCGAGCATTGGAATTCAAGAATTATTTCCTGATTCAAACGTAATTACAAATCCTGACTCAAGTCTGCGTTTGATATATAATGAAACCGTATTTGACTTAAAGATTGATAGTCTTTTTAGTATTCCTGACACAACATTGGATACCGCGTATGTTTCTCCGCTAGGAGGCTATAGTTTTCAACCGGGAGATCAAATATTTAGTACCCCGCCGAATGAAAATTTTCTGAATATTTCAGGTGTTCAATTAAAACAATTGATTTTAAAATCAGGTAAAATCAAGCTAGAATTGATAAGTTCAATAACAGAACCTATTGTCTTTAAGTATGATTTATTGAACTCAAAATTAAATGGTATTCCTTTCAGTATTGTAGAGTCAGTTCCGGGTTCAGGTTCAATTATTAAATTTTACGATATAAGTGGATTAGACCTTAATCTTACGGGTACTTCAGGAAATCTATTCAATACCATAATTAGTCAAAATACAATGTTCATTTCTAGCAGTGCAAATGCCGGTTTTATAAGCTTTGGTCAGGGTATAATAATAAAAATTAGCTTTATAAATGTTGTACCATTTTATGGTAGAGGTTATCTTGGAAATCAAAATCTTTCAATTGGGCCTGAAACTGTCTCATCTGGATTTTTAAACGGTATAAACGCAGATTATTTTGCACTAGCTGACGCCAACATAGATTTAAAAATTTCTAACGGAATAGGTGCAGATATTCAGGCAAACAACGTAATCTTGAAATCTAAAAATACTTTTTCAGGAAATCAAATTACACTAAGTGGTAGCGGCGTAAATTCAAGTTATAATATTAATCGAGCAACTTTTCAAAATTTATCTCCACAGCCGGTGGTTCCTTCAAATAAAAATTTTCTAATGAATACAAATAACTCAAACATTAAACAATTCATTGAAAATCTTCCAGATCAGTTAGAATACTCCGCAGACATTGTTGTTAACCCACTTGGCAATGTTTCAGGTAACAATGATTTTGTACTATATGGTTATGGTCTGAAAACAGAAATGAAAATAGACATACCTTTTGCGTTTTCTGCAGTAAATCTTAGATTCAGAGACACAGCCGATATTGACTTATCGGGCGAAGAACTAAAAAATATAAATTCAGCAAATCTTTATCTTAATGTAAATAATGGATATCCATTCAGTGCAAATATTCAAGGTTACCTATGCGATGAGTCATTGAATATAATTGATTCTCTTTTTATAAATCCAAATTTTATTAATCCCGCAACTGTTGATGTCAATTATATTGTAAATGGCTCTATAAAATCCGTTTTGCCTTGTGTACTTACTGCGGAAAGATTGACAAATCTCAAAAAATCAAAAAAAATAATTTTTAACGTTAAAATAAATACGTTGAATTCTCCGCAAATTATTAAAATATATAAAAATTACCGAATGGACATTTCATTAACGGGGGATATCAATTATTCAGTAAATAAAGAATGAAGCTAATAAACATTATATTTTTATTTTTTGTTCCTGGACTTTTTCTTTCTCAGTTCAATTCAGAATTTTTAAAATACTCTGATTATGGTAGGCATGTTTCAGCTTACGGTGATTTTGAACTTGGCAGTTCATGCATAAATAATGAATTCATTAAGAGAATTTATTTTGGAGGTTATATAGACAATGAAATTAAGGATAATGTATCAAGTGAAATGCAATCAATTAATCGTTTTGGAGGAGGTGTAAGCTTTGGACTTAATTATTTTTCAGGTAATGATTCTTCAAAGTACGACTGGATGATTGGAATAAAAAACCAAGAGGTCATCAATGGTTCATTTAGTAGAGATTTTTTTAATACATTATTTTTTGGAAACAAAATGTACAAAGGAAGTACTGCTTATTTTAATAACACGGGATTGAACTACATAGGTTTTCAGGAGTTAAAGGCAGGTTTAATATGGAAGAATGTTGATAAAGGAGGGAAAATCGGGTTTGGATTATCCCTTTTAAAGGGACAGTCACTTGTAAGGTACAGAGAAATTGACACTAATTTTCTTGCTACCTCATTAGATGCTGAACAACTTAGCTACAATGCAAGTTTTTCACTTGCTGTTAGTGATACGGGCAACAGAGATATATCTGCATTTAACGGTACAGGACTTTCCGCTGATTTATATTTTGAAGCACCATATAAATCAAAGATCGGTCCATCGCGTTTTATTGTAACTGTAAATAATTTAGGTTTCATACGATGGAATAAAAAAACTATGTTATATACAATAGACTCCTTACTCACATTTAACGGGGTTAACATTGACAATTTACTTGTTCTGAACGATTCAACTTTGAATATTGTAAGCCAGGATACACTGATTAACAATCTAACCAGTTTAAAAAGAGAAAAGGTAAATGTAAATTTACCCATGAATTTACTTTTCATGCATCAAACAGAATTTTCCAAAAACTACACTTTAAGATTTGGAATTAGAAATATATTTAATGGCAACTCAACTCCATTTTTCTTTATTGAGAATAAGATTAATATTAAAAATAAATTCTTATTAGGCATTTCTATTGCATATGGAGGTTATAATAAATATTCCGCTGGTGCATATTTTGAATATAATAATAAGTATTTTACAACAAGAATCGGTAGCATTGCTTTACAGGGATTTTTAAGGCCGGAAAAAACATTGGGTCAAAGTTTATATCTAACCTTTGCCAAAAAATTTAAATGAAAAAAATATTTGTATCATTTGTAATTAGTTTATTTGTTTCAATTGCCTTCGGACAATTTCCACATCCTGACACTTCATATTTTTTCCTTTTTGGTAACAACAATACAGATGAATTCCGAGATGCATGTAATCACTCTATTGATAGCGGCTACGTTATGGTAGGAAGTTCATCTTCTTACTCTGCAAATGGAACAGATATTTTTATTGTTAAAACTGACTGGAGAGGCAAAACACTTTGGTCGAGAACAATTGGAGGAACAGGCATGGAAAAAGGTTTTGCAATAAAGGAAACTCCTGATAAAGGCTTCATAATTGGAGGTTATGGGAATTCCAATAGTCAGAATGATTATAATATGCTCCTTATCAAAACTGATTCAACAGGGCTTACTGAGTGGCAAAAAAATTATGGCGGAGCAGACTGGGATTTTTTGTACTCTGTAGCGTTATGTCCTGATAGCGGATATTTACTATGTGGAGAGACTTATAGTTTCGGTAATTTATCAAGTGATATTTATATCATTAGGACAAATAAAAATGGTGATACCATTTGGACAAAAACTTATGGCGGAGTTGGAAAAGATGCGGCGAATAAAATTATATACTCATCAGACGGTACTGTTGTAGCCGCTGGGTATTCAGAGAGTAATTCAATCGGACTTAAAGATTTATACCTAATAAAATGTAATTACAGCAATGGGGATAGTATTTTTTCTGTAAGGTACGGAGGACAATATAATGAAGAGGCAAAATCTTTAATTGAACACACTGCATTTGACTCGGGTTATGTGATGGTTGGTTATACCGAAAGTTATACAACAGCACACGATAAAGATATAATACTAATAAAGTTTTCAAAAAATGGTTCCTTTATGTGGGAGGATAACTTCGGTAATGCAGGCGGGAATGATGAGGCAACTTGTATAGTAAATCAAGGAATAAGTTTTTTTGTTTCCGGTTACACCGCCAATGGTGCAGGAGTTTATGATCTTGCGGCAGGTGTAGTTGACTTATTTGGCAACTGGCAATGGAATCAGTCGACAAGTTATGGAAGTTATCAGGCTGATTTTGCATGGGCAAATTTAAAGACACTCAGAAATCATTTTGGGTTTATTGGTTCTACAGAAAGTTTTGGAGCAAATGATCAAGATGCTATGTTAATTCTAACAGACACAATTCAATTTCAGTATCAAAAAGTTGGTAGCAACAATGATAGCTTAGTTAGTTTAAAACAAAATCTGTATAAACCCACAGTAAAATATTTAAACCCAGCAAATGAATTATTGATTATGAATATTAATTATCATGAATCAGAAAATGCATTATTGAAGATTATTGATAATAATGGGAAAGTTTTAATGACTACTTTGATTAATACGCAAAATAAAACAAATGAGTTAAACATTACAAATCTTCCAAATGGTTTCTACAGTATTATTTTAGAACTACCCGGACAAATAGTTCATTGTAAACTCTGCGTTTTACATTGATGATAAAAAATGATTTTATCAAATATCTGATTTTATCTGTTTTATTTTCTATATTTTTTTTTATTTCACAATTTCACAAATTTAGTCTGCCATTTTTTTGGGATGAGTCTTGGGTATATGGGCCAGCTTTAAAAAAAATGGCAGAAGATTTTTGTATTGTGCCGGCATGCGCTAACGAATATACAAGAGGTCACCCATTACTTTTTCATGCTCTTGGAGGTTTATGGATTAAAATTTTCGGAAACAATTTTGTATCACTTAGATCATTTGCATTTTTTATAACAATAACTTTACAGTATAGTTGCTTTTTCGTTGGTTGTAAACTTTTTAATCCAAGATCAGGATTTTATATATCCTCAATTTTACTTTTACAAAATATTATTTTTGCACAAGCAATATTTTTATTCCCTGAGATTTTTCTTGCTTTAACCGCAATTTGGACATTCTATTTTTACCTGAAAAAAAAGACAACAGGTTATTTAATTTCTGCATTTTTACTTTGCTTAATTAAAGAACAAGGCAGTTTACTTTTACTTTCATTTTTTTTATGGGAAATTGTTTCCAATGTCAGAAATTATGGATTTAAATTTTATTTAAATATAAATGAACTATTTAAATTGTCATTGCTAATCATTCCATCAATTGGGATAGTTGTTTTTTTACTACTTCAAAAAGTGCAAAAAGGATATTGGTTTTATCCTGAACATATTAATTTAATTTCTCTAGATTTAAAACATTCAGGTTACCAATTTAAAACAGCACTAAAACTTTTAACAACCGAATCTGGTAGGTATATTATTTCATTTTTGTTTGTAGTGTGTTTTTTAATTTATGGTAAAATTAAACCAACAGCCACCAGAATATTAATGCTGATAATGGCTTTTACCTCATTAGAAATTGTTTCAATAAAATGGGATATACCAATTCCCGTTTTAATAATTATCATAATACCAATCGTATTTTTAGTTTTATATAGATTTATTTTTGCAGATGAGGAACAAGGAATAAAATTACCTTATATAGGTCCTTCATTATTTTTCATTTTTGTTTACCTCGCATTCTGTTCCTTTAATTTTTTTACAGATAGGTATCTTGCAATGGTATTACCTTTTTTAGTCCTAATTTTTGTCGGCTTAACTGATCATTGGATTTCATCAAATTGGACAAAAAATATACTATTCATTTCTATTATATTTTTAAGCACATTTAATTTGAGAAATTTAAATGGATTTGGAGACACCTCCCCGAAAAATTATCAAATGATAAGATTACATCAAAAAATAATAAATTACGCATTAACATCTCACTGGGAGAAAAAAAATATTCTAACCACATTCATTATGAAAAACAATATGGTAAATGTGAGTTCAGGATATGTTAAAAAAAATCAGGTTTTTGAAAACACCACAAACATTTATTTAAATCATATGCCAAAACCTGAATATGTGATTTTCTTTCCATATGAAATTGACAAAAATATTAACTCATTTGTTCAATCAAACAATTGTAAAAAATTAATAGAAATTAAGTTCGAAGATGCAATTGCTTTAATTTATAAAGTTCAACCATAGCTACTTATTCAACTAAGCCATAATTAATTTAAAATCGAGCTTTAATTAATGATTTTATAGCTTCAATAAGATTATTATTTTGAATTCGAACTAAGAAATATTTCCCACTTCCAGGCTGTATCCATTATATCCTCAATACCTCTCGTTGGTACCCATCCCAAATCATTTTTTACTAAAGTATTATCGGAGAAAATTTCTACCACATCCCCTACCCTTCGTGGACCTACTTTATAGTTGAGTTTTTTTCCACTGATTTTTTCAAAAGCTTCTATTGCTTCTAAAACAGTCACCCCATTTCCCGTTCCCAGATTATAAACTTTATAAAATGGAAATGAAGAAACAAATAATTTTTCAATGGCCATAACATGTGCTTCTGCTAAATCACTTATATGTATGAAGTCTCGAACACAAGAACCGTCACGTGTAGTGTAATCCGTTCCATTCACTAAAAGCTCATTTATTTTTCCAATTGCAAATTGAGTAATTGCAGGAACTAAATTAGAAGGCTTTCCTATAGGTAATTCGCCATTTAAACCTGATTGGTGAGCGCCTGCAGGATTGAAATATCTTAACGATATAACCTTAATATTTGGATTTGCATTTACAAAATGTTCAATGATTTCTTCGCCCATTTGTTTTGTGTTGGCATAAGGGCTCTCTGCTTTTGCAAACGGAGTACTCTCTGTTACTGGCAAAATGGAAGTATTTCCATAGACAGAACAAGAAGATGAAAAAATAAAATTATTTACTTTGTATTCTTTACAAACTCTTAGTAGATTAATTAATCCGTTTAGATTATTTGAGTAATATTTTAAAGGTTTTTCTACCGATTCCCCAACAGATTTGAAGGCGGCAAAATGTATAATCCCGCTAATATCCGGATGCAAACTGAAAACTTTTTTCAATGCATTCAAATCACAGATATCAATTGGATGATAAGTAATTTCACTTCCTGTAATATTTTTTATTCGTTCATATGTGTTATCATTAGAGTTGGAATAATTATCTATAGAAATTACTTCTAAGTCTTTTTTTCGTAATAATTCTATAATAGTGTGTGAACCAATATAACCTGATCCACCTGTGACCAAAACTTTTTTCATAATACAACGTAAAGA
>JBKCIQ010000077.1:0-16246 GCA_046302135.1 Bacteroidota bacterium
GTTCCACCAGTAGTACTTGCACTTGTATTGCTATACCACTGGTATCCTAATCCTACTCCATTCGCACTTACACTGATTGCTGAGAAGTTTGAGTTGATACATACTGTTTGTGATGCTGTGCTCTGAGCTGTGATTGCGGTATTTGGATTCACAGTAACTGTAATGGTATTGGTAGAAACTGCATCGCAAGTTCCGGAAGAAACATTTCGTCTGAAGTATGTAGTAGTAGTTAAAGTACCCGGCGCATATGTTGTAGAATTCGCTCCGGAAATATTAGTCCATGTTGTTCCATCCGTAGAACTTTGCCATTGGTATGTATAAGTACCTGTTCCCCCACCTGCCGCTACAATGCTTGTAAAGGCGGAAGGTGATGTACCCGAACATATAGTTTGAGTATTGGAAACACTTCCGGAAGTTAATGTCGGGAATACGGTCAGGGTAACTGCATTTGAATTTAAAGTCCCACAACCTCCCGTCACTACAACTTGATAGGTACCATCATCACCAATTGTCGGACTTGAAATGGTATGGGTACTACCCGTAGCACCGCTTATATTGCTACCATTGAATTTCCATTGATAAGTTAGAGGCGAAGTTCCGGTAGCAACAACTGTAAACGTTGCGGACTGACCAACACATTCCTGCAAGCTTATTGGCTGAGTTGTAATTGATGTTGTTGGGTTAACTGTAAGAGCAACGCTGTTAGAAGTAACAGATCCGCAACCACCTGTTACAACAACACTATATTGACCAGCATCTGCCGGTTGCGCACTATTATCAGTATATGAACTCGATGTAGCACCTGAAAGTGGGTTCGAACCCAAATACCACTGATAACTTAATGGCGCAGTTCCAGTTGCTGTAACTGCAAACGTAGCGGTATTACCCTGACAAACAGTTATAGCACTTGGTTGTGTAGAAATTGAGGATAATGGATTTACCGTCAATAATGCGTTCGAAGAGGTTAATGAACCACAACCACCTGTTACAATGACTGAATAATTACCTCCATTTCCAGAAGTGACACTTGGAATGGTATAAGTTGAAGAAGTAGCTCCTGAAATTGGAGTACCGTTAAATCTCCATTGATATGTCAATGTCCCATTACCGGTTGCGACCACACTGAAAGTTGCACTAGTTCCAACACAAGTTGTTAGGGCGGCAGGCTGAGTAGTTATAGCTGTAGCTGCATTTAAACTTAAAGAAACAGTGTTTGAAGATACTATACCGCAGGTTCCCGTTACATCAACAGAGTAATTCGCAGCATCACCCGCCGCAATACCTGAAAGTGTTAGAGTTGCAGTTTGGGCAGTAGCATTACCGGTTATGTTCACTCCACCCTTTTTCCATTGATAAGTTAATGTTCCTGTTCCGGTTGCCGCAACAGAAAAACTTTGACTTGTTCCTAGACATGCGGATGCGGAAACAGGCTGTGTAGTGATATTGGTAGCCGGAGAAATACTGTAAGTAATCACATTGCTGGTCGCCGTTGAAACTGTCAAACAAGCACCATTCAAACTACTAGTCATTACCAAACTCACCTGATTACCATTGGATAGAGAAGTCGTTGTATATGTGGAACCTGTTGCACCTGAAATATTACTTCCATTCAATCTCCACTGATAGGTTGGTGAAGACCCCATATTCGCAGTAGAATTGACACTGAATGTAACGGAAGTATTGGGGCAAACAGTTAATGAAGTAGAGGATGAAATGGTAACAGACGGTGTTGATGGAGTACTGGTAAGGGTTACAGTATTACTATTTACGGTAGAAGCAGACAAGCATGGCGTAGCATTGGAAACCA
Organism: Bacteroidota bacterium; assembly: GCA_046302135.1. GTDB lineage: Bacteria > Bacteroidota > Bacteroidia > B-17B0 > Aurantibacillaceae > AM-1111. The sequence goes on from JBKCIQ010000077.1 coordinate 1,808, forward strand.
TCTGAACATAGATCTGATCACCTGATAATGGAGAATTGAGAGTATAAGTCGATGCAGTCTGTCCGGATTGCAGAACGTTATTTAAATACCATTGATAAGTAGGTGCCGTTCCGCCATTAGTTGGCGTAGCAGTGAAGACGATTGCACCTCCTGAACACGCAGAAGTGGAAGAGGCTGAATTATTCACTGAAGCTACAAGAGTTGGATTAACCACAACTTGTATGTTTGAACGTGAACTCTCACAAGAATTAGAATTTGTCTGGCTTACATAATAATTTATTGTTCCTGACGATGAAGTACTTGGTGTTGGTGCCGTTCCTGAGGCAGTGCCACCTGTTGGCACAGTATACCAATTCGCTGTATTACCAACGCCAATGGTTGCAGTTAGCTGAGTAGCGATAGCATTCTGGCAATAAGTTACCGGAGAAGTAACGGCTGGGTTAGCAGGCACAGCATTAATAGTAACCGTTATCTGAAACCTAGGGCCTTCGCACCCATTAGTTCCGGAAACTTGTGAAACCCAATAGCTGGTGGTACCAACAGAAGCTGTGGATGGTGTTGGTGCAGTAGTACTTGGAGTACCTCCTACAGCAACAGTATACCAATTCAAAGTATTTCCAAACGCTGGGGTAGCAGAAAGAGCACTTGCGATTGCTCCTTGACAGTATGAAACCGTAGCATTTGCTGTTGGAACAGGTGGTGATGCATTTACAGTAAGTGTTACTCCTGTCCTTGTTGGGCTGTTACAACCTTGTGTACTAACAGAACCGGCGTAGTAGGTGCCCGAAGTTGAAGTTGTGTAATTATTATTATTAGATAGCAATAAGGTACCTCCCACCCCTGTACTATACCAATTCACGGTGGATGAGCTGGGAGGTGTGGCGGTTAAGGTTTGTGTTCCAGCAATTGAACATGCAGTAACATTGCCACCGGACGTTGGAGCCGCAGGATTGGAATTTACTGTAACTTGAACTGTTGCTGTTGAGGCACATTGTGTATTAGGATTGGTCGCCGCAACGGAGTAAGTAACTGCACCGGGAACTGATAAAGCTGGAGTTGTGTATGAAGCTAAGGTAGCACCTGATATCGGCGAGCCTCCAGTTGACCATTGAAATGTATAACTTGCACCGGGAACGAATTTCCAGGCTGTATTGCTTATTGCTACTGTACTTGAATAGGCCGTTGCCCCAATAGTAGCATTCGCGTTTTGGAGACCAACAACTTTATTATAGGTTGAACTGGCATTTTGTACGTGTACCTCAACATTACCTGTAGTTTCAAAGAGTTTAACTTGAACTGTCATTGAACCATTGGTGGTATATCCAGGTACTGCATTCCATTCTACAACAAAAACACGAGTAGGAGAAATCCCTTGCGTCCAATATCGAATTACTCCTGTGGCAGATGCGTAGTAATCATTGGCTGCAGCAGCAATTATATTAGTTGGTTCGGTTGCAGTGGGGAGTGCACTAGCGAATGTATAATCACCTAGAGAAGTTGCATTGTAAGTTCCAAATAATAACACACCATTTGTCCCGACATTTACAGAAGAATAAGTGTTACCAAAGAAATTATAATTAAATCCTATTGGTATACTCGACCAACCACCATCATCCAGGTTACCTGACGCAAGAGCCACATTAGCCACACCATTGGTACAAAGATTCGTAGGCGAGGTTGGGGTTGCCATGGAGAAAGTTGTATTACTATAGGTGAAACCCGCACTTGAGAGATTTGAATTCAATACGGAAGTTTGTCCTTCACATATTCCCGAAGGTGCCGCTGTCGGCGTGTAACTCAATGCCTCAATAACACCCACATTGAAAGTATTTGTACCGGTTATCGAAGCACATCCCGTTACAGAGGCGTTCAGTGTATACTGAGTAGTTGTAGTTGGACTCGCTGTTACAATAGCAGTATTGCTGGAAGATAAGGAAGCTGTAGGAGTCCAGGAATAGGAAGTTCCATTGGTAACATTTGCACTTAAAATTACTGATCCACCCGCAGTACAGATAATTCCATTAGTTGGGTTGGAAGAAATCAAATCTCTTACGGTAAAGTTTGCTGAGTTCCTGGTACTCTGACAACCTCCCGCTCCTGTTTCACCTGCGTAATAGGTTTGAACACCTGCAGCACACTGCACAGCTGTGGTAAAGGAAGTTCCAGTTCCTAAACTAGAGCCGCCAACAGCCTGACTATACCAGTTAATTGTACCTGACCCACCGGTGGCTGAATAAGTTGTAACTCCTCCGACATTTATTAGCGTAGGGCCAGAGAGTGTTACGGTTGGTGCAGAAGGAATTGAATTAACAGTAACGGTGACAGCCGTTCTGCTGGGACTTGTACAGCCATTTGCACTCGCATCAGCATAGTAAGTAGTCGTCGCAGTGACTGAAGCAATGGAATAAGTATTTCCCGTGGCAACTGCAGATCCTCCAGTACTCACCGTATACCAGCTTACTGTTCCTGCGCTAGGCACTGCAGAAATAGTCGCGGAACCCGGACCACAAATTGAGGCCGGTGTTGATGAACTAATTGTAGGAATTGTATTTACTGTTGCAACAACCGCAGTTCTGGGCGAAGAGCTACAGCCATTCAAAGTTGCATCTACGTAATAGGTAGTTGTACTTGAAATTGACGGGGTTGTAAATGATATTCCTGAACCAAGAGATGCTCCTCCGATTAAATTTGAGTACCAGTTAATTGTTCCTGAACTTGCTGTTGCTCCAAGAGTGACGGTTCCTGTGCCACACCTCGAATTTGGGGTGGTGGTTGAAATTGTTGGAATTGGATTTATTGTTGCAACCACTGAAGTTCTTGACGAGGTGGTACACCCGCCAACCGTTGCATCAACATAATAAGTGGTGGTAGAGGATAAAACTGCTGTTGTATAGCTAGTTCCGGTTCCAAGTGATGTTCCACCCGTAGACACTGAATACCAATTAATAGTACCTGCGCTGGAGGTTGCACCTAAAACAACAGTTCCATTACCACAAGAGCTTCCGGGTGTGGTGGAGGTAATGGTTGGCATGTTGTTTACGGTCATCGTAACTGAGTTAGATGTAGCTGTACTAACAGATGCACAAGGATCATTTGATGTCATTACACAGCTTACAACATCACCGTTGGCCAGGGAAGAATTAGTGTATGTAGTGCTGCTGGTACCAACATTGGTTCCATTTAATTTCCATTGATACGTTGGTGCAGAACCGCCAGCTGTTGGTGTTGCTGTAAAAGTAACACTTGCTCCTGTACAAATAGAAGTTGTTCCGGTTGAAATACTTACCGCGGGCACAACTGAAGAAACAACAGTTATTGTAATGGTATTTGAATTTGCTGTACTCGCTGCAAGACAACTGGCGTTTGAAGTTAAAACACAACTTATCTGATCGCCATTAGCAAGTGTCGAGTTTGAATAATTAGAACTATTCGTTCCAACGTTTCCACCATTCAGTTTCCACTGATAACTTGGTGACGCCCCGCCATTAGTTGGCGTAGCAGTAAAGCTAACGGTAGTCCCTACACAAATTGAAGTATAATTTGATGTTATCGAAACTGACGGATTAATCAATGGATTAACCGTTACCGTTACGACATTTGAATTGATAGATGAACATGGACTGTTTGTAACAACCGCTCTGTAATAAGTAGTGACACTTAAGGCACCCATTTGAGCAGAGGTGAGTGAGGTCGCTGTTGCTCCGGCTATATTCGTAAATGTTATATTATCAGTTGAGGACTGCCATTGAACCGTACCGGTATTGCCTGCAAGTGTTATGTTTGCAGGGCTCGCACCACTACAAATAGTTTGATTAGCCGATGCAGTACCGGCAACAGATAATGAATTTACTGTAATTGTAACGGTTGTAGAATATGCAACGGAACATACTCCGTTGGTTACCGCTGCACGGTAATATCTTACGGATGTTAATGCCCCCATCTGAGCTGAGGATAATGTGGAAGTGGTGGCACCCGAAATATTTGTGAATGTAACATTGTCCGTTGAAACTTGCCATTGTATTGTTCCTGTATTTCCGGAAAGAGTTAACGCAGAAGGATTAGATCCGGTACAAATTGTTTGATTACTGCTGGCCGTACCGCCAACTGAAACGGGCGTTACAGTTACGGTCACAGTATTTGAATTTGCAGCTGTACATCCACTGTTACTAACCGATGCACGGTAATATCTTGTTGCGGTCAAAACACCCATTTGGGCCGATGTTAATGGAGTTGCAGTTGCACCGACAATGTTATTAAATGTAATGTTGTCTGTTGATGATTGCCATTGTATTGAACCAGTGTTGCCGCTCAAAGTAATATTTGCTGGCTGAGTTCCGCTACAAATTGTTTGATTGGAGCTAGCCGTGCCTCCTACTGAAGGAATAATATATGTTAAAACCGAGGAACCTGTATTTGAACAAACTCCATTTGATAATGTTACACTATATGTTGTTGAATTGGTTGCATTTATCGCGGTAGTAGTCTGCGTTGCAGTGGATGACAGGAAAGTAGTTGGACTCCAAGCGTAAGTAAAAACTTGAGGAGGCGTGAACCTATATAGTATCCCTGCACCTAAATTAGTTGTAGCAGCTATTCCTGAATTTTCTGAAACAGAAGATGCGGTAGCAGGTGCGCCTGGAGTAATACTTAAGTAATTACCTACAGCACCAGATATCCCGATTGAAGCAGTTACGGAGGTAAATGACATTGTACCGTATATAAACTCAATTACTCCACTGGCCTCATAAAGTTTTAGTTGAAAAGTGCCGGTAGGATTTGTCGCTGATCCTCCCCCTCCCAAATGTATATTATTCCATTCAACCGTAAATACTTGGGCGCCCGCAGAACCTGTAATCTGATATTTAATGGAACCACCCGTTTGATTATGATCATCCCATAAAGGGGCAATACTTAATGGATTGGTTGCTAAAGCATTCGTCCAATGACTTGTGGGAATGCTTCCCAAAAAAACTGCACCGTTAGTAGAAATACTGATTGTTGAATAGGTTGCACCACCATAACTAAAATTGAATCCTAGACTTATTGCACTCTGAGTTCCATCATCACCTGTTGCAGTACTTGTTGTGCCTCCAGTAATTGCATTAAATGTGGTTGAACTTGTTGTAAAAGAATAATTACTTATTTCCTGGCTAGAAGATGGCGTTGCAGTTAAAGTAGCAGTTGAACCTGCACAAACGCTAGATGGATTTATTGTAACGGTTGGCGTAGGAACTGCGGGAACAACTGTAACAGTAGATGTCGCTGTTGCGGTACAACCCGAAACTGATGTTCCAGTTACAGTATAAATCGTAGTAACACTTGGATTTGCGTTAACACTCGCTCCGGTGGTTGCACTAAGACCTGTGCCTGGTGACCAAGAGTAAGTATTTGCTCCGGAGGCTGTAACCGCAATCGCAGCGGTTCCGCTACAATAAGAGGGACTATTGACAGATACAGTCGGTACTGCATTCACTGTAATAGTGCTGGTAGCTGAAGTAGCTGTAGAGGGAGAAACACATCCTGACACAGTGATAATACAATAAACGGTGTTTCCGGTGGAGTATCCTGAGAAGGCATAAGTTGAACTCGCATTCGACTGAACACTAACTCCATTTTTAAACCATTCGTAATTGGTAATTGTTCCTCCATTAAGATTGGATCCACTGGCTGTGAAAGTAAGATTGGTTCCGGTACAAATAGTTGTTGAAGGAGATGCACTGATGCTTACACCTGGAGTGGTTGGTGAACCAACCGTAACTGTAACTGTATTGGAATAAACCACCGCACATGATCCACTTGTCAATTTCGCACGATAGTAAGTGGTGGAAGTTAAAGAAGGTGTTGAATAGGTTGCAGTAGTCCCTCCTGTACCACCGGTTACGTTGGCCCAACCGGTAGAACCATTTGCTGATTCTTCCCATTGTATGGTTCCTGTCGAACCGGTTAAAGTAATTACACTACCTGAACCAGTACAAATAGATGTTGGAGATGCCGCCGCTGTTCCTGCCACAGGCCCAACAGAAGTTACCGCCAAAGTTGATGTCGGTCCATTTCCGCAAGTATTTACACCTCTTACTGTAATGTTACCATTTTGACCAGCAGAACCCACTGTAACTGTGATTGAATTAGTTGTAGAGGTTCCAGTCCATCCTGTAGGCAAAGTCCATAAGTAAGATGTTGCTCCACTAACCGCAGCCACAGTATAAGTCTGTGAGGTACCGGAACATACTGAAGCTGTCCCTGAAATTGATCCGGGAGCTGGAGGCGGTGAACATAGTGTAACAATATAGTCTTCGGTTTCACCGTACCCTGAGTTAGTTGCGCCACAAGATTGACCAGCTGTAGGACCAGGTGATGTATCTGATGATCGAAAGCGCATTCTAATATTCCCAGTTGTGGCCGTTAATGGCACTAACCAGGTTGTTGTTAAGTTTACCGTTGTTGAGGCTCCACAATTTGGAGATACTCCAATAAACTCTCCGGCGTCAGCAAAATCTCCATCATTATTTAAATCAATCCAAGCTGAAATGTAGCAAGTACCGAAGGTACCACCCTTAACGCTTATTGTATATGTATTTCCAATTTGAAGAGTACCTGTTGTAGAACCTGATTGAGAATATAATGTATAATACGGGCTAGCAGCACCAGTTGTCGTATTATTTAATGTCGTAGTAAGAATGTTAACTAATCCAATGTAATCACCACTTCCGGTTCCTGTTGCATAACTAGGCGTACAATACGTAATCACATTCATATTGGCACCTGTACTCGTTGCAGAACAGCTATTTTGAGTAACAATACATCTATAATAGTTTGCGCTTCCAAGAGGAGTCGTTCCGCTAGTTGTAACTGTAAGCGTTGCAGAGGTAGCCCCGCTGTAGGTAACACCCGTAGGAGTTGAGTTAATCACGTTGTTGTAGGTTCCTCCAAGTGTAGTACTGTATTGCCACTGATAGGTTGGACTACCTGTAGCCACAACTGAATAAGTTGCAACTCCGCCTTGCACAACACTTGAATTAGATGGCTGAGTTGAAATTGTTGGAGTCGCATTTACTGTCAACACCCCACTTACATTGGTTGTCCCGTCCCAAGTACCGCCGCCGCCTGCACTGTAACCTCCATAAAGCCATGAACACCCATTCATGCGGTATCTGAATGTATAATAATAGGTTCCTGCGGCAAGTGATGAACCAAATGTCCCTAAATACTCATCATTATTACCCGACTGAGCACTGAAGGTTGCGCTAAACCAATTGGTCCATGTATTTGGATTTGTATTGCTTGAATTATAACCATACTCTACCGTAATTCCTGCACCGGGACCTGCGGGATTCGTTAGGCCGGCCTCGAATACCTGACCATAAATGGTAGTATTGCCTCCTGAACAAATACTGGAAGTAGCAGGAAATTGTAAATTACCAAAGTCTGGGGTCTGAAAGATGGTAATGCTGCCTACAGCACTTGATGTACAACCCGAACCCGAAGTGGTAACTGTATAGTTATATACTCCTGAAGCCGCGCTTGGAGTACCACTAATTGTAAAAACTCCACCGCTGAAATTTCCACTAACTCCGGTAGGTAATCCAGATGCAGACGCCCCTGTTCCGCCATTTCCTACAGAATAAGTAATATTGCTTATAGAGGTACCGGGACAAACGCTCTGTGCGTCTGTTCCAGCCGCTGAGGTACGGGATATGGAATGACTTGGCTGTACTGTCAGGGTTCCGTTATCCGCTGTTGAAACCCAAAGACCACTTAAACCTCCGTATTGGTATGCACAACCATTTATTGAATACCTGAATGCGTAATAGTATGTACCTGAAGATAATCCGGCTCCAACACTCCCTATATATTCATCATTGTTGCCCGACTGAACATTCCAGCTTGCGTTGGTCCAATTGGTCCAGGTATTGGGGTTAGTATTAGAACCAACAGGACTTACGCCAATTTGCGCAACAATTAATGGATCGGCACCTGCATTTGGTGTTACGCCCGGCTCATAAACCTGTCCGTAAACGTTGGTGGTTCCACCACAAATTGAGGCCGTACTAGGGAACTGAAGATTTCCCCAGTCTAGAAGGGACTGAACTGATATTGTTGTTGAAGCGCATGCCGTTGTATTACAACCTACAGCCCTTACAAAATAAGTAGTAGCTGATGCAGGTGAAACTACCACTGAACTTCCTGTTCCTACTGAGGTACCTCCGCATGAACCGCTGTACCATTGCCAGCTGGCTCCGCCTCCCAAACTACCGTCTCCAACAGTTAAGGTTGTTGATCCGCTTCCGCAGATAACAGATGGACTTGGCGTTATAAATGTTGGCGCAACTGAAGGGTTTTGTATGTTTACAGCACCTGATACTGTACTCGTTACCGTACTGCCACAACCATTTGTTACAATGCAATAGTAGTAAGTTGTGCCTACCACAGTACTTGGCGGAGAATAACTGGTGCCCGTTGCTCCGCTAATTAGTGTTCCTCCAACGGTTGAAGCAGTAGTATTACTGTACCACTGATAACTTGAGGCATTGGCAGCTGTAACACTTAATGCAGTTGTTGTCCCATTTAAACAAACATTTTGAGCTGTCGCTGAGGGATTTGCAGAAATGGTGGGTAATACACAGCAACGAACATTATCAACGCCAATATCTGTAGCCCCAAAATCTGAAGTAGCCAAAAATCTTATAACTACAGTTGATGAAGTTGATGTGGACAAATTGGAAATTGTTTGCGTTACCCATGCAGCGGCAGTCCCATATGCAGTTCCAAAATTAGTAAAGGTGGCACCTGCGTCAGTAGAAATCTGTATTTGAAGATTATCAGTTCCAGATGTGTTGATATAATCAAATTTTAATTCCTTGGTACCCACGGGAGAAAAATTGAAATAAAAATCAAGGGATCCTTTAATACCTAAACGTGTATTGTAAGAGTGAAATCTTGCTGTTCCACCTGATGCCGGTGCGGCAATGGTATATACACCCGTTGTAGTTGTCCAGCCCGAGTTGGCGGTAGTCACATTGTTTCTTCTCCAACTGTTATCTCCTCTTCCAGGCCAAGAACGAACACTTGCAGTAGAAGGCAGTGATTGTAACCATGTTCCATTAGGCCAAGTTGCCACATCAAAATTTTCAGTGAATGGGAGCGTGGCATAAGTTGGGGCTGCCATTGCTGCTGGGGGTGTAAAACGATAACAAAGGTTAACGGCAGGAACAGTAGTTCCATTAGTGGTTCCTAAAGTCATCTGGTTTGTGTTAGCTGTACCAATTGCCCCCGTGGTCCAATTGGTTCCCGTTCTGTTGGAATAATCGCTCTGAGAACTCCCCCTGACACCAACTTGTCCTAAGAGATTTGCAGTTCCTGATGCATTACCTGCACCGTAAACGATATCTATCACGTTTGAAGTTTCTTTTAACTGAATCTGGAATGTTAATCGCTGAGCAGCCGCTGCTCCACTACCTTTAATATCTTTGTATTGTACGACAAAAACACGGTTAGGTGCTATTCCTGTTAACTGAGAACGAACCTCGGGTGCAGCCCCGGCAACTGTGGAGGCCGCTAAATTTGCTCCAAATCCTGATATCGCACCGTCATGATTGTAAGGCGCTGTTGTGTTGCTCAGTGGCGTGTAGTTTGCTGTTCCAGGAGCAGTACCGAAAGTAATAAAACCGTTATTTGAAATAAATACTTGAGTGTAAACTATTCCATTAAAGGTAAAGTTAAAACCAATATTTACAGCTGCAGTGACACCGTCTGTACTTGTTGCGGCCGCAGAGTAATGTACAGTGCCTGCTGCAATAGATGAATAGGTTGATGTTGTCTGTGTGCTTATATAACTATAAGTTGCGTTTGCCCCACCAACTTGTCCATAAAGATTAATTACACTGCCATGAAATAAAAAAAACAAAAATGCGAAATGAAAATGAGAGTATTTTAATATAAATTTTGTTCTCTGCTCACGCGAAACGTTAGCAAACAATAATGAGAAAACATTTCTTACAAATGAAAAAAGGAGATGACTACGAAGTAATTTCGTAAAATTTAAGAGTGAAAACGAATGCTGTTGTAGCAATCTTCGCATCAAAAAAATAATTTTAATTAATGTCAGCCAACTTCGCTACACCACTTCACCTTTCAAATATAACCCAAAATGGTATCATTCCAAATAAGAAAATACACCTAGAAATCAGGTAATTAAATCTGTTTTTAACTCCTTTTTGTTGAAGATTTGCGCAAATAATCCATTATAATGCTGATTATCAAATTATTAAAATGTTAAAATACAACGAATGATTTAAATTTCTATTTTTCATAATGTGTTAATTACGTGTAACTTAAATTGTTAAATCAGACTAGTAGCGTTTTTCAGTCGATGAGTTGGGATTTAAAATGCAAAATGGCAACTAAACACCGTGTGGCCGGGGTTTCGGCAGGCTCAACCGCCGGCTGCGTCATTTCTTTCACTGAAAAAAATTGGACACTGAGCTTGGTAGAAGTGCTTGGCTATAGTTAATCAGACTTAGTTATTCGCCTAATTTTTCTCGGAAAAGGACCCTTAATAATTTGGACTTGACCCACATTATCGTTTATTACTTTCCACTAACGATAAAGCTTCTTTTGGAGTCAAAACAGGTAAGGTACTTGTTCTAAAGTCCTTGGTATCTCGTGTAACAATAAAGTCAATTTTATTGAACAATTTCGCGCAATTATATTGGATAGCATCTTCAAAGTCTTTGAAGTCAGATTTAAGCGCCCTTTTTATGACCTCTTTAGATACATCGATTACATCAGCCCACTCATTCAATTCTGTAAGCATTTTTATGGTTTCCACGTGCGAAAATGATTGACGAAGAATGTAGTAGATGTTGTTGTAAGATACAGCCGAAATATAAATTTTAATTTCTCTTTTAAATGAATAGTTGAAAAGTTTAGCAGCCTCCATCGAAAACGGTTTTCTGTCCGCAAAAAAATCAATTAATATGTTGGTGTCAAGAAAAATATTTTTCATTTTTTATACCTTTTAGCCAGTTGTTTAGTTAATTCTTTTTTATAATCAAAATTATCTGGCAACTGAATAACACCCATCAATTTTAAAATTTTAGGAGATATTTTTTCCTCTTTATTTTCTTTTGACGTCAATGACATCAAATAGTTTTCTACAATATCAGATAAACTTTTCCCTTTACGTTTAGCATATCGTTTCGCGATTGAAATTACAGAATCATCAATTGTTAATGTGAGTTTAGTTGTCATAATACACGTGTTAATTTGTAAACAAATATACGTACAAAAAGGTTTAAATTACAAATATAATTACCGTTGCTTTAAAAAATACAAAAACCATGAACTGCAAGGTAATTTAGCTTTACTTCAAAACATGACCTCAGGGGCCGGTGCTTCGGCAGGCTCAGCATCCGGCTGTATAATTTCGATCACTGAAAAAATCGGACACTGAGCTTGGTAGAAGTGTCCGCTCACACATGAGAAGCGTCCATGTGGCCGGTGCTCAGCATCCGGCTATTATTTTCGGACACCGAGCTTTGTCTAAGTGTCCGCAACCGCCGGCCATCACTCTATTGACCCTGCGTCTCGCCAACTCAAAATTTTCTCATAAGAACGCGATTGACTTTTGTCAGCAGAATTCACCAAATAATGCTTCAGCTTCAATGAACCTTTCAGAGGATCCAAATAATGTAATCCTTTTAAAAATTCCGGCTTCACAGTCTGAGAAAATTTTGTTTCCACCAAACTGACGTTCACTCCCCTCTCCACCACCAAATCAATTTCATTTCCGTTGCTGTCACGCCAGAAATAATAATTTTTATTCACACCCTTAGCAAAATTATGTTTCATCAATTCCAACACTACATAATTTTCAAATAAAGCCCCTTTAAATTCCGAAGCGGATAATTCATCTTCACTGTCAATTCCTAATAAACTTGCCGCCAAACCCGTGTCGTAGAAGTAAAGTTTTGGGGTTTTAATCACCCGCTTGGAAAAGTTCTTGTGCCACGGCTTAAGCGTGAAAGCTATATAACCCGTTTCCAAAACAGAAAGCCAGCGCTGTACCGTTTTCGTATCAATACCCAAATCTCTCGAAATGGAATGCGCATTGAATAACTGCCCGATTTGATTCGCACACAACAATAAAAATTTCTTAAATAATCGCAGTTCCTGCACGCGCAACACTGATCTCACATCACGTTCAACGTAAGTTTTCAGGTAGGAAGGATAAAAATCAACTGGTGAAATTTTCTTGTCATAAATCCTCGGATAACCACCTTTCTGAATGAATGACAACAAACCTTTTTTGGTAGTGGATGCAATTTCACTGAAACAAAGTGGTAGTAGTTCAAAAATGTAAACGCGTCCTGCCAAGGTCTGCGAAATTTTTTCCATCAACATGAAATTCTGTGAACCACTCAACACATATTGACCACTGATGTTATCCGTATCCACTCGCTCCTGCAGATAAGAAAATAATTCAGGTACATTTTGCGCCTCATCAATGATTACTTTATTGTCGTATAAAGCAAGAAAACTCCTCGGATCTTTGGTAGCAAAAGCTCTGTCATCAGGATTTTCTAAAGTTACATATCGGTAATTTGAAAAAGCTTGCTTGCAAGTGGTTGTCTTTCCCGATTGACGCGGACCCGTAATAACCAGCACAGGAAATTTTTTCGCCATCTGATTGATCTTATCTATGGACATTCTGGTTAACATGAAACAAAGATAAAAAAGTTTATGCAATTTTGGAATATTTGTTATGCAATTTTGGAATATTTATAATGTTATTTTGGAATAACACGTGTTAAACCATTACAAAAGAATGAATTACACGGCAAACTACTAACGCTGATGTAGTATGCAAAATACTTTTTAAAGGCGCTAAATTAAGCTGTAATGCAAAAACCTTGGCAACAATCTCGCGTTGATGATAAATATGAGCTTTAATTCTATTTTTTCTTACACATTTTGTAAATTTTACGATCGTACAATAAGGTGTTATCATTCTGTAGAATAAATTTATATTCATTATCCAGTATGCTACCATCAACCTCTAATTTACCGGATGCATCAACTTTATTTTTTTCTATTGTTCCTTGAAAATTACCAAAATATGACCAGCTTGCACCGGAACCAACTACTGAACCACTAAATGTTCCACTGACAGTATTATCAGCATAATTTACACGAAATTTTATCTCCTCCTCACACTCTTGCTCGCCCTTAATGTGTCTTTCGAAGCAGTATTCTTTTGGAGTATGCATTTTGGCTTTAATATAATAATCGTATTTTCCATTGGACTGATTCTTTAGCAGAATTCCTTTCGTTTTTTTCTTACTGTTATCCGACTTCACAAACCAACCTTGGTTAAAACCTTCAAAGTCGCTAGTAAACATGTTTCCATTAATTTTTACATTTGAAAAAACTTGATTTAAAGAATCGCTATTAATGTAAATATCATTGTCACCAGCAAGTTGAGCATCTGGCATATACTTAAGTTTAATTTTATTATCAGGTGAAATATCAAAATAAAAAGCTGGCCCCATCGACATCGGTCCGGGACTATAACGAGTGTAACAACCACTGTACTCCTTCATCAAACTCACTTTATCCGCAACTAACACTGTAACTTCATTTTCATTAGACCATATAATTTGATTTTCACCTCCTGATGAAGGGGTATAATACATTTCATACCAGGTTTCTTTTAAACCATTCTTACTTTGAACTTGAATTTTATTTTTCAAAGTAAATGGCTCTTGGTAATTCCATAAAGAAGGGAGATCTATGGATGTTGAGTCTTTAAAAAAGTCATTGCGCTTTAATATTGTACCATCAGACGAACTTTTATTTGTAAAGTAAGTAAATGATGAAAAATGATCGTAAGGAACAATTAATCCCTCAGGCATATTTTCAGGCAAACCGTTTTGTGAACTCAATACTTGACAAAACAAAATCACAAAAAGAGAAGAGATAAAATATCTTTTATTGAACATAAAAGAAAATTTATTGAAAAATATAAAAATTAACCCTATAAAAAAAATTAAATCAAATTTGTTCAAGCAATTCACTTAACTTTTCTGTAAGTGACCGTCTATGGAAATTATGAATATTTACAGGTTTTACAACTAATTTATTTAATTTGAAATCTTCAAAAGCCTGAAGGAAATATTTTTCTATTCCTAATTTATCATTAATTGACAAAGTAATTCCTGTGTTTGTGGTGTGGATAATTTCAGCTGCGTCTCCATCTACAGGTCCAATGTTTAAAATGGGTCTTAAGCTACATATGTAATCAAACAATTTACCGGTTAGCATTTCTTTTTCACCTGGATAATGATTGATACAAAGAAGTAATATTGCAGCATTACGTTGAATTTTTCCAACTTCCAGTAAACCCACATGATTATATAATCTAACCTTAACCCTTAAATA
>JBKCIQ010000078.1:0-5777 GCA_046302135.1 Bacteroidota bacterium
GAACCTGTCTTCATAAAAAGAAAAATCAGCACCGCGAAGAGTAGCAATAAAGCTACATAGTACAAATTACCTCTTTTATTCTTTTTACTTTGATCCAAGACAGATTGAATGGAACAAATTTACAAAATTGAGAAGGAAGTCTGTAATTAAATTAATTTTGAAATTTATGCGACCAATAATTCAGAAGATTTTCACCTTGTAAACATCTTGTGAGTTTCTTTTTATTCCTGAAACATGAAAGCCTCCACTCTGGGGTATTTCTTCATACAAATCAAAAAAAAGACAATCGTTAGGTAGAGCAGAAAAAATTAAAGTAAATCTATAGTTGGTGTTAGCTTCCACAGGAGTCCAAAAGGGGAAAAGGGAAATATTCTCAAAATAAAGCAATTTGCTCCTTTGCCCCGTTGAATTATCAATTAAAAACGTTGACTTCCAAATTCTAATTAACTGAATATCGCCAGGCGGAGATTTAAAGTTGCAATGAACAGCAACTTGTTTCTCCTCCTGAAATTTATTTTTTAATTCAGTTTTGAGCTTTTCTTCAATCTTAACTTCAGTTTCGATTTCGATTTCCATCAAAATAAAATTAATCTTTAATAGATTTCAATAATGCTCTGCATTGGCTTTCATCCTGAAAACCGTTTACCGAAGATATCTCTTTTCCTCCTTTGTAAATTTTAACTACTGGAGGTCCTTCAATTTTCAAGTCTTTGCAAAGCTGTTTTGCATCGTCCACATCCACTCTATAAATAATTTTTTCGTTACCCGCCTCGGATGAAATTTTATTTAAAACAGGATCCATTTTTTTACATGGTGCACACCATTTAGCATAAAAATTTACCAGCAAAGGTTGACCGGAAGAAATTAGAGAGTCAAGGGTTGCTTTTCGATAAATATGATTTTTCTTTTCAATAATTTTTTTCTGCGGATTAGAATTCTCATTAACAATTTTTCTTCCTGAATTCTCCCAGGCCATTATTCCTCCTTTTAGATCGTATACAGATTTAAAACCCAGGGAAACAAGTTGACCAACAGCGTCCGCACTTCTACCACCGGCCTTACAATAAACAAATACAGGAGTTTCCCTGTCAAGTTTTTCTATCCTCGCAGAAAAATCTGAATCATAAATGTTGTACAGTCTTGCATCTGTAATAAATCCACCTGCATATTCCTCAGGTGTTCTTACGTCTAGGATGATTTTGTTTTCTGCTTTGTTCATCTCCGCCTCAAATTGCTCTGCTGTGCACAAAGTTGATGCGGTTTGTTTTTGGGCAGGCTGACAAGAAACAGCAAGCGCTCCCATTAAAAAAAACAAAATGGATGTGGAATAAATTATTTTTCTCATAACGCAAAAATAAACTTAAATAGGATTACAAAAGGTAACAATTGTTACAATTCCTTATGATTTATGCGTATGAAAATTGATTGAATTAATAAAATAAAATACTTAATAAGCTTAGAATAGTTTTAATTTTGCATTCAATTCATTAAAATGAAAAATAAATCACTTAAAGGAACAGGGGTAGCATTAATCACTCCATTTCTAAAGAATGGAAAAATTGATTACAATTCACTTTCTAAGCTAATCAAACATCTCACAAAAGGCAAGATTGAATACCTTGTGTTGATGGGAACTACCGGTGAATCGGTAACCCTATCGAAAGAAGAAAAAAAAGAATTGAAATCTTTTGTTATTAAAGAAAATGCAGGAAAACTCCCTCTAGTTATTGGGATTGGAGGGAACAATACTCAAGAATTAATTGAACAACTTAAAGATGAAAATTTAGATGGTTTTGATGCCATCCTTTCAGTTTCTCCTTATTACAATAAACCCTCACAGGAAGGAATCTATCAGCATTATAAAGCGCTGGCAAAAGTCTCACCATTACCAATTATTTTGTATAATGTTCCAGGTAGAACCTCATCAAACATTACAGCAAAAACAACATTAAGACTGGCTAAAGATTTCAAAAACATAATCGCTATTAAAGAAGCTTCTGGTCATCTAGAGCAGTGCATGGAAATAATTAAAAATAAACCGGAAAATTTTCTAGTCATTTCCGGTGATGACAATTTAACTCTTCCACTGATGGCTTGCGGAGCTGACGGTGTCATATCGGTTGCCGCTCATTTGTTTCCTAAGGATTTTTCTGATATGGTTAGGAGCTCCGCGAATGGAAAAATGTCGGAAGCAAAAAAACTTCATTACAAACAATTTGAAATAACCCAACAACTTTTTGCGGACGGCAATCCCGGTGGAGTTAAATACGGCTTAAATTGTCTGGGCATTTGTGAGAGTTATGTGAGACTTCCGTTAGTCGAGCCCAACAAAGACGTAAAAAGCAAATTAAAATCTTTGATTGGCTCGTATTAATTTTCTGAAATGTTCACTAACCGTCAGCTTTTTTTAAATCATGTTGCTCAAACCAATCCTTCACCAATGGGTTTGGAAATAGAGAAAGCTGAAGGCTGTTATTTATTTGATTCAAACGGAAAAAAATACATTGATTTAATTTCCGGAATTTCAGTAAGCAATATAGGGCATTGTCACCCAAAAGTTATTGAAGCTGTAAACGAGCAAATAAGAAAACACGCTCACCTTATGGTTTATGGCGAATTTGTTCAGTATCCTCAAGTAAAATTGGCTGAAAAAATTGTATCTCTACTACCGAATAAATTAAACTCAGTATATTTTACGAACTCTGGTGCAGAAGCAACTGAAGGAGCAATGAAATTGTGCAAACGCGCCACGGGACGTACTGAAATTATTTCATTCAAAAATTCATACCATGGTAGTACTCAAGGTGCACTGAGTATAATGGGTAGTGAAGAATTTAAAACAGCCTATAGACCTTTGTTACCGGGTAACAGAATTTTAAATTATAATTCTTACACTGATATTGAAGAAATTACTAATAAGACTGCCGCAGTTTTCGCTGAAGTGATTCAGGCAGAGTCTGGGGTAATAAAAGCCGACGAAAACTGGTTACAGCAATTAAGAAAAAAATGTGATGAAACAGGAACATTATTGGTTTTTGATGAAATACAGACCGGTTTTGGGAGAACAGGAAAAATGTTTGCGTTTGAACATTACGGAATTACCCCTGACATTTTACTTTTGGGTAAAGCCTTGGGCGGCGGCCTGCCTTTAGGTGCATTTGTTTCGGATAAAAATTTAATGAATCAATTCACGCATGATCCTGTGTTGGGACATATCACAACATTTGGCGGAAACCCAGTGTGTTGTGCCGCCGCCTTGGGTTCAATCAATGTTATTGAAGAAAACGGGCTTGTAAAAAATGTTCAGAAAAACGAAGAAATTTTTAGCTTTTTTCAGAGTAAAAAAATAAAATCTACTCACTACATAGGCTTATTTGGCGCGTTAGAATTTAATGATCAGGAAACCAATTTTAAAGTAATAGATAAGTGCTTAAAAAATGGGATTGTAACCGATTGGTTTCTTTTTAATTCCTCTGCTTTAAGGATTGCGCCACCAATAATTATTTATAATGAAGAGTTTAAAAAGTATTCACAAATAATCAATGAAATAATTGATTCAATTTAATTGTTATTTTATTTTTTAATCTTTATATTTGATTAAAATTTTTTTATGAAATCAAAATTACCTTACTTAATTGCACTTATATTTTTAATCAATATAGCAAAGGCTGCAGTTGTTACAGTTACTAATTCTGGATTTACATTCTCACCTTCCAACATAACTATTAATTTAGGTGACACTGTCATATTTGCTTTAGGATCAAATCATAATGCGGTAGAAGTAAGTCAGAGCACTTACAACGCTAATGGTAGCACTGCATTAAGTGGAGGTTTTTCGATAGCATTTGGCGGTGGCACTTTACTTACTGGTAATTTATCAGTTGGTACTCATTATTATGTTTGCACACCGCATGCAGGTATGGGAATGAAGGGAACTATTACCGTCGTAAATAACACAAACGGAATTAATAATGTTTCTAACATCAATCTACATTTCAAATTCTATCCAAATCCTGCCTCAGAAAAGATTGGAATCAATTATTCAACTAATGTTAATGGAAAAGTAAGTTTGAAATTATTTGATCTTACGGGTAAAATGGTTGCGATTTTATTTGAAGATGAATCCTCAGCGGGTTCACATTATCAGAGTGTTCAGATTGATCGCAACAGATTTGGAAGCGGATTTTATTTTCTTGAATTCAATTGTGAAGGAAGGAAAGTAACACGTCAGGTAATCTTGGAGTAAGGCCTGAAGGGATACTCAATCAGTATTTTTATTTTAAAATTTATGGAAGGATATGTAAAAACCGAAGTAGATTCTGGTATAGGTTTCATTACTTTTTTTCATCCACAGAGCAATAGCATGCCAGGTGAATTACTCAGAAAATTGGCATCCGAAATTGAAAGTGCTGGCAACAATCCTGAAGCTAAGGTCATCGTACTGAAAAGCGAAGGAGACAAAGCTTTTTGTGCAGGTGCTTCTTTTGATGAACTGGTTTCTATAAAAACTTTAGAGGAAGGGAAAAGATTTTTTTCAGGATTTGCCTTGGTAATTAATGCGATTCGAAAAGCTCCAAAGTTTGTAATTGCGAGAGTTCAAGGAAAGGCTGTTGGAGGTGGAGTTGGTATCGCATGTGCAGCTGATTATACTTTAGCTGTTGATGGAGCTTCAGTTAAACTATCCGAGCTTGCTGTTGGTATAGGTCCTTTTGTAGTTGGGCCCGCTGTAGAAAGAAAAATTGGTACTTCAGCATTTGCAAGCCTTTCCATCAATGCTACCGAATGGAGAGATGTAAAGTGGGCATTTGAAAAAGGACTATATGCTGATTATTATGACAGTGTAGGCGAACTAGATCAACACGTAAATGATTTAGCTAACAAACTTTCTAAATCAAATCCTGAAGCAATGGCAGATCTAAAAAAAATACTTTGGGAAGGAACTGAAAACTGGGATAAATTACTTTTTGATAGGGCAGAAATTAGCGGCAGACTCGTTTTATCAGAATTCACCATAAACGCAATCAACAAATTCAAAAGTAAGGCATGATTCCATTACTCCTGTTACACGGTTTAATGGGTTCAAAAGATCAATTTGAAACGCTCGAAAAAAAAATTTCAGGTGATTTTCAGGTTATATCAATTAATTTTTCAGGGCATGGAATGGCAGAATTTTATTTTCCAGAATTCAGTGTACAGGCTTTTGCAGAACAAATTATCGCTTACATAGATTCTAAAGGAATAGAAAAAATAAATTTATTTGGTTACAGTATTGGCGGGTACATTGCAGTTTATCTTGCAAGGTATTATTCAGATAGGATTAATAAAATTATTACCCTTGGAACAAAGTTCGAATGGAACCCGACAGAAGCTGAGAAAGAGGTAAAATTATTGGATTCCGAAATGCTCGAATCAAAATTTCCAACATTTGCGGAAGCACTTATTGAAAGACATGGAGAGAGAAAATGGAAATTGCTTTTAGAAAAAACATCTCAACTTATTATAGCTTTAGGAGATGAACCGGCGCTCATCGAAAATCAATTTTCAAATTTAGAGCATTCAGTTAGAATAATTGTAGGAGACAGAGATAGGCTGGTTAGTGTGGAAGAGTCCCTACGTATTTCAAGAATATTTAAAAACGGATCGTTAAGTGTTTTGCCTGAAACCAGACATCCGTTTGAATCTGTTAATGAAGCTTACCTCGCGTTTGAAATGAAAAATTTTTTCATTTAGCTTTTTAAAAGAAAAGTAAAATTCAATTCAGCATTTATCACGATTAG
>JBKCIQ010000079.1:0-33592 GCA_046302135.1 Bacteroidota bacterium
TCATAATACAACGTAAAGATAAATAAATAAATCTCCAATAAAATAAAAATGGTCAGAACTGTTTTTCAGTTTAATTGATAAAAATTTTTATTTACCAATAAGGAACGAAGGAATTAATTCAGGAAATTTTTCACTCTTAGCGTATGAAAGTCTTGCAATTTTATGAGTGCTGTAATAAGCATCTAATCCTGAACACGCAATTGTACCTAACTGATGAATATCAATGAAACCATCTGAGGATAAACAATACTCGGGTAATAAGACCATTTTAATTGCCGCTACAATCATAACTGTTCCATTTATTGGAAGATCTATTCTTTGCTTAAATTCAGCAGCAATTTTAATTGGACTTTCTTCAACAAACGGCGCAAAAAAGTCGGATTGGTACTCCTCAGATAAATCAACTGCGACAAACTCCGAAACATCTTTTGGATATCTTGCAGATGTTTGATGAGCTTTAATGTAAAAATCTTCCTTAACATGATTTACAGTGAAATAGTTTGTTTCGCAAATATTTTCCAAGGTATGTCTTTCAACAGAATCAGGACGAATAATAAAACCAAATAAAGGAGGATTTGCTCCCAAATGAAAAATTGAATTAAAAACAGCAAGATTAGTCTGACCTAATTTGTTTTTTGTGCCAATTAATGCAAGACTCTTAAATCCGCCTAGAGAATTAATGAAGGTAGCACGGTATCTTTGGTCAAATGATAAAATATCATGCTCATTAAATTTAATCATAATATCTAGAGCTTTAAATTACCCATTCCACCATCAACCGCTAAAACCTGACCCGTTACCCAAGAGGATTTTTCCGTAAGTAAAAAGCAAATGGCTTCAGCAACCTCATGTGGCGAGCCAATTTTTTTCAATGGATTCCTGTTTTTAGAAGCCTCCTGTTTCTCAGGAGTATTTAAAAATTTTTCGCTTAATGTTGACTCTGTGAGCGAAGGTGCAACAGCATTAACTCTAATTTTTGGAGCAAGTTCCGCAGCTAGAGCAGGAATAAGTCCTTCAATAGCACCTTTTGCCAAGGCAACAGATGAATGAAAAGGCATGCCGGTTTTTACTGCTACTGTCGTAATAAAAACAATTGATGCTGAATCTGCCGTCTTTAATTGATTTAAATATTGTTGAACAAAATATACAGCACCTAAAGTATTGACCTGAAAATCTGTTGCAAGATCGTCCGAGCTTAACCTTCCAAAAGGTTTTAAATTTATAGTTCCAGGAAAATATACGAGGCCGTTTATACTTTCATTTATAACAGGAAAACTTTCTTTATTGTAGTTTTCAATTTTGTGAAAATCATCATAATGTTCGGAACAATCATTACGTGATATCCCTATCACTCTATTTCCTTCATTACGTAAAATCTCAGAAGTTTTTTTTGCAATAGTAGATGACGCACCTGCAAATAAAAAAGTTTTTGGTGGGTACATTGATTAATTTATTTTGTCTTATTAAACATATTGTCCAGAACCCTGAATCGGTGTGAGAAAATTTCCTCTAGCTGTTTTTTTACTAAAAGAGTATTTGCAATTTTTCCCAAAAAACCAAAAGGTATTTTGTAATGAATGATATCGATCATTTCCACTCCACCCTCAACTTCTTTCAAATGGTGCTGATGATGCCAGAATTTATAAGGCCCGAATCTCTGTTCATCTACGAAAAAAGATTTATTCTTTACATGAGTTATTTCTGTTACCCAATGCAACTTAATTCCCATCATCGGAGAAACTTTGTATTCAATAATTTGACCTGAATACATTTCAATTCCTTTTATGTCGGTAAGGACTTCAAAACCCATATATTCAGGCGTTATTTTGGATAAATTTTCAGGTCGACTCATGAAATTCCAAACCGTATCCAAATCTGAATTTAAAAATTGTTTTTTATTAAGAGACTGCAGCATATTCTTCGTCTTCTGTGGTCCAAAGTTTTCTGTAAGATTTATCCTTATCATACAACCTAGCCTGTTTGTCTACATCAAAATACCTATCAGGTCGAGCATCATTTCCAACACCGGCTATGTATGCCCAATTCCCATAATTATTGCATACATCATAATCTATCAATCTACTCTCAAAATATGAAGCACCCATCAGCCAGTCAATGTTCATATCGTGTACAAGATAACTTGCAGCTACTTGTCTTGCACGATTACTTATAAATCCGGTGTAACGCAACTCATTCATTATGGCATCTATAAATTCGTGTCCGGTTCTTCCTTCTATCCACTGAATGAATTTTCTTTTATCATGTGAGAACTCGTAAGATAAAGACTCACGAAGACCTTGAGAACGAAAATACTTTTGACCATGTTTCTCCATACTGAATCTGAAAAAATCTCTCCAAACCAATTCAAAAACTAGCCAGTATGTAGATTTATTTTTTTCTACATTTTTTTCATAAGCCATAACTTCGTGGTAAATTTTTCTGGGTGATATGCAACCAAGTGCCAGCCAAGGAGAAAATCTCGAGGAGAAATCTGTACCTTTCAATTCATTTCTTGTTTCCTGATAATGTTTGATTGCTTCTGTTTCCCATACATAATTGTGTAAATGTGCTAAAGCTTTTGATTCACCTCCTTTATATTTGAAAATTTCCCTGGGGTCATCTTCAAATGATTCTCCGCAAAGAGATTCTATATCAGGAATCTCACCTTCATTTATACCTTTTGGCGTAGTGATTCTTTCAGGTTCATGAACCATATCACCAATCTTAGATTCTCTTTCTGTTTTTTTTCTGAACATGGTGAATAAATCTGGCATCCTAGGAATACTAAAAGGAAGTTCATTCTTTGAATACAAAGTGGAGGTCCAGACTTCTTTCCAGTTTACGTCAATGGGACTTAATTCTTTTGATACCAAATTCTCCAATTTAACTTCTTCAGGTGCAACTTCTTTACTGAAATAAACTGTAGCAACCCCATTTTCTTTACAAAGCGCAGGAATAATTTTTTCAGGATAACCATACCTTACTATTAATTTACCTCCCTTTTGTTGTATATTATTCCTTAAATCTTGAACAGATTCTATAAGGAATTTGGTCCTGAAAAAACCTGATCTTGAAAAACCCCATTCATTTTTCTCAAAATTTCTAGGGTCAAAAATGTATAAAGGTATTAATTCATCAGATGAAGAAGCAGCCTTTAAAAGGGCTTCGTTATCATGGACCCTGAGGTCGTTCCTAAACCAAAATATTTTTGTTTTCATAAGTATTATTTATATTGTTTTTGAATTTTGTTTACTTTTAATGTTATAAAGTTAAACATTAATTTTGTATATTTGCAAATAAAAACTAAAAAAATGCAAACTTCACGAAAAAAAATAAGCATAAATGAGCTATTAAATGCAGATAAAATATCCATAACCTTGAGTGATGATGAGATAGGTGATGAACATATATGTACAGGAATCGAAACTCCTATGAGGCCTGACGCGTTTAATTTAAACGATGAGGAAAAAATTCAAAAAATATCAAGACATTTCAGGGAAATTATGGAAACTTTAGGTTTGGACTTAACAGATGATAGTTTAAGAGGAACACCTAACAGGGTTGCTAAAATGTACGTTAAGGAAATTTTCAATGGCCTAAACCCAGAAAATAAACCAAAAATTGCTCTTTTTGAGAATAAATATCGTTACGAAGAGATGTTGGTGGAAAAAGACATTACGTTTTTTAGCAACTGTGAGCATCACTTCGTGCCTATCTTCGGCAAAGCACATGTAGCTTACATTTCCTCAGGAAAGGTAATTGGACTATCAAAGCTAAACAGAATAGTAAATTATTTTGCAAGCAGACCTCAAGTGCAGGAAAGACTTACTGTGCAAATTGGAATGGAATTACAAAATATTTTAGAAACAGAAAGCGTGGCAGTAATTATAGATGCCAAACATTTGTGTGTTTCTTCTAGAGGTATTAAAGACATCAACTCTGCAACAGTAAGTTCATTTTACGGTGGTAAATTCAAAAATGAAACAAAAAAATCAGAACTTTTTCAGTATCTTAAAATGAACCCTGATTGTTAGATTTTAACTTTAACAGATAATCATTAATTACTTGATCCTGAATAGAATCGGGTTTTCCATGTATAATAAATTCTTCTTTACCTCCGGAAAATATTTTAGCTGAACTTCTTAATTTATCTTTGATTTTTTCGAATTGATATTTCTCTAGTTTCATTCTCCAGCATTTCTTATCTAAGCTTTCCCCATAAATTTGGTAACCGAGTAATTTATTAAAAATTAAGGCTTTTTTATTTTCCTTTCGAACATTGATGACAGAAGCATCACCTGATTGAAAAACATCAAACACAGCTTCAAGCATGGTGAGCGAAGCTAGAACGGGAACGGGAGTACCCCAGAATGTTTCTTCCCATATAAAAATTCCACCCTCCGCTATTCTGGTATCTATTTCAGTATTCTTACTATTTATCAATCCAATTTTCCGGTTATTTGAAACGATGACAAAATAATAATTAAGGTTATTATTTATTTTTTTGAACCATTCAATCTGCATTTCAGGAGTGATGTATTGATCGAATTGCATCATGGATCTTATAAATTCCTGGTTGCGCCAATATCTTATTGTTTCCAGATCATTTTCTGTAACACGATGATAACTCAAGCCATACTGCTCAACAATCATTACAACTAAATTTTTTCTTTTATCGAAAAAGCAGGTTTTCCATTTTGCATCATTAGAACATTACCCAGATATTCTCCTATTATACCAATACAAAGAAGAATCAAACCTGTACTGAAGAGAATACTTATTATTAATGAAGTGTAGCCTTTTTCGGTTTTTAAAAATATTTTATGAAACAGGTGATAAATACCATATAGAAAACTAACAGATGATACACTGAACCCCAAAAACTTAACAAACGTTAGAGGCATAGTAGTACTTATCATAAAAACATTTTGTGAAAGAGAAAACAATGTTCGAAATGTATATCCAGAATCTATTTTTTTTGTTTTTCGGAATTGTAAAGGTTCAGTACTTATGGATTCAGTATACCATAATAACATTTCATCCATATAAAAAAGATGCGAATTATGATTTACTATTTTTTCTTTAAGGTTGTTACTAAGTATACGAAAACTACTTCCTTTTCCTGCATCAATATTCTCAACCTTAGATACCCATTTATAAAAAGAAACGGCTAAAGATTTAATTAGACCGCGCTTTTTGTTTGAAGGAATTCCATACAACAAATCAGAACTTAAGTTTTTAATCTTGCTAAACATTAAAGGAATACTCTTAGGGTCATGTTCCATATCATCATCCATTGTAACAACGTATTGTCCCCTTGACTCAATTAATCCACACAAGGTTGCTTTATGCTGTCCATAATTTCGCCCCAATTTTATACCTGAAATAAAATTGTATTTGTTCTTCAATTCATAAATTTTTCCCCAGCTATTATCCTTGCTTCCGTCATCTACCAAAATTATTTCATAGGAAAATTCATGTTTTGAAAATTCATTTACAATTTCTGTTACAAGCTCAACGATGCAATTAGCCGAATTAAATACGGGAATAACTATGGATAAGTCTCTTGAATACACAAGGTTAATTCAATAAAGTTAAATAATCTTTCACGTAGTGTAATATTAATTCAAAAAAGAAATATCACCAAGTCCTTCCCTTAAAATAATGGGTATTTCTCCTGTACAATCTATTACAGTTGAAGGATGAATATTTCCATATCCGCCGTCAACCATCAAATCAATCTGATCTTTATATGTTTCATAGATAGCTTCAGGCTCAGTATAATATTCCAAAATTTCATCCTCATTATCGTGAATAGACCCTGATATGAGCGGCTGGCCAAGCTTTTCCACTATGTAAGAAATTATTTTATTGTCAGGCACTCTTATTCCTATTGTTTTTTTTGTATCTCTGAATGATTTAGGAAGATTGTTCCCAGCAGGTAAAATAAAAGTATATGGTCCTGGCAACGCTTTCTTAAGCAAACGGAACAAATGGTTTGGAATTGGCTTGGTATAATTTGAAAGATGAGATAAATCATGACAAACGATTGAAAAATTATTTTTTCCTATTGGAATCTTTTTAATTTTCGCAATGCGTTCTACTCCAAATTGATTGTTAACTGAGCAACCAAGTGCATAAACCGTATCAGTAGGATAGATTATAACTCCACCATTAAGTAAACTATCAACTGCTTTGTCTAGCAAATTAAAATCCGGCTTGTCAGGATTTAACCTTAAATACATGTTTCACTAATTTACAAACTATTTGATTAGAAATAACTTAAATTGTATTTTTGAACTCATGCAACTACGACTTCCGTTAGTTAAGGAATCTGACCCAAGATGGATTGAGTCAGTAATGTCTGATTTTAACGCATTTCTTCAGGATCATGCCAACTGCGAAAGAAAAGCGTCTGCTTTTGCCATGAGTTTGGTTGCTAAATATTCAGACAGAGTTGAAATTCTGCCGGAACTAATTGATACCGCATTGGAGGAGATGGAGCACTTTAAAGAAGTCTACGATGTAATGAAAAAAAGAGGCGTTCTACTAAAACATGAAATTTCAGAGGACTTATACATCAAAAAATTATTACAATTGTTAAGAAGCGGCAGAGAAGATCGTTTAATGGATAGATTGTTACTAGGATCTATAATTGAAAGCCGGGGAGCAGAAAGGTTTAAATTAATCTATGAAAAAATTGAAGAACCTGAACTGAAAAAATTTTATCATAAATTGTGGGCGTCAGAGGCAAAACACGGTGATATTTTTGTAAGAATGGCACTTAATTATTTTCCTGAAAATTTGATTTTTGCAAGATTAAATGAACTCAATGAAAAAGAGGGAGAAATTATTTCCTCCCTCCCGTTTACTCCTGCACTACATTAATAATTAATCATCTCGCCTTCCTAGAAAAGACATGATGAGGTAAACAAGTGTTGCAATAGCTGCAAGTGCGCTTACAAAATACGTATAAGCAGCCCAAGTTAAAGCATCTTTAGCATTTTCATGTTCTTGGCCATATGTAATTCGCGCAGTATTAAGCCATGCTAAAGCCCTTCTACTGGCATCTACTTCAACCGGCAATGTTACAATAGAAAAAAGGGTAACAATGGACTGACACACAATATAAACCAACAAAAACATATTGCCCATTTTAGGCGCAAAATAGGCACCGAACATAAAGGCAAATACGAGCATGTTCATTATGTAAGAACTGAATTGCACAATGGGTACCATGGCTGTCCTAAATCCTAACCACTGGTATGCACTTGCATGCTGGATCGCGTGACCACACTCATGAGCCGCTACTGCAGCCGCAGCAACATGAGAACCAGAATAAACATCATTACTTAAGTTCACAGTTTTATCAACAGGATTGTAGTGGTCAGATAAAAAACCTTGATGACTGACTACTTTTACGTCATAAATGCCATTATCCTTCAACATTTTTTCTGCAACCTGCTTGCCGGAAAGACCACTTGACAATGCCTCCTGACTATACTTTTTAAATTTACCTTTTAAACGATAACTCACAGCCATACCTATGACCATGAATACAATTCCTATGAGCATTAAAAACGGATCGAACATATGAGGGTTATTTTGTTTAAACTATTCAAATTACATTCCTATCTTAAAATTATGACAATATTGCTTCCAAATAGCGCCATTATTTCAATAGTCTTGTTCTTAACATTTTTTTGTTGATTATAAAACAAGCTTTGAAAAATCAAAGGTGATTCAAACTTTAACTTAGCTAGCGTTATGAATAAACCATTGATTTTAGTTTGTAATGATGATGGAATTACGGCACCTGGAATTACCTATTTGATTAATTTACTTAAAAGTTTTGGTGAAATTGCAGTAGTTGCTCCTGATAAACCCCAAAGTGGAATGGGACATGCAATTACCATTAATTCAACATTAAGAGTAACTCAAACAAGTTATCATGATGTGCCAATAGAATTCAGTTGTTCAGGTACTCCTGTTGACTGTGTAAAAATGGCTGTTAACAAAATTCTGACTAGAAAACCGGACCTCTGCGTTTCAGGAATTAACCACGGAAGCAACAGTAGTATAAATGTAATTTACTCCGGAACTATGTCTGCCGCACTTGAGGGTTCTCTTGAAGGAATACCCTCAATAGGTTTTTCACTTTGTGATTACGCGCACGATGCTGATTTTTCACAGGCAAAAGATTTCATTCAAGAAATTGTTAAGATAACCCTAAATAAAAATATAACAAGTTCTTACTGTCTTAATGTGAATATACCTAAATTAAAGCGAGAGGAAATAAAAGGTATTAAATACTGCCGCCAAGCTAAAGCAAATTGGGTTGAAGATTTTGATGAAAGAACAGATCCTTACGGCAGAAAATATTACTGGCTAACAGGTAAGTTTGTAAACTTTGAAGAAGAAAAAACTGACACTGACGAGTGGGCATTGAGAAATGGATACATATCAATTGTACCCGTTAAAACAGATCTCACTGATTTTGATCAGCTAAAAGAATTAAAAGGTGGATTAAATGAACAAGCATCTTAAAGATTTTTTAATAGGATTTTTTATAGGCACTATAATTCCTATTTTTTCTCTTTTTGTTTATTGGCTTTTCACCTGGAAAAACGTCAGTTTCATTCCTGATTTTTTCCTTTTTATGCATAAGCATAAAAAAGTTTCTGCACACCTCGCACTTGCATGTATTGTTAACCTTCCGGTTTTTTATATTTTCCTAAATAAGGAAAAATATAAACTCGCACAAGGCATAATATTCAGTACAATTATTTATGCATTGTATATTTTTTACTACAAACTTTTTATAGCAGGAGAGTGAAATATTATGTTATAGCAGGAGAAGCATCAGGAGATCTTCACGCATCGAACCTCATAAAAGAACTCAAAAAAGTTGATACAGAAGCTGAGTTTCGTGCATGGGGTGGAGATCAGATTGAAAAACAAAATATTAAGGTTGTAAAACATTACCGTGAATTGGCTTTTATGGGATATGTAGATGTACTTATGAACATAAGAACCATACTCCGAAATATGAAGTTTTGTAAAGAAGATATTGAAATGTATAAACCGGATGCTTTGATTCTTGTAGATTATCCCGGTTTCAATATGAGAATTGCCACCTGGGCCAAAAAAAAAGGTTTTAAAGTTTTTTATTACATCTCACCTACTGTTTGGGCCTGGAAGGAACATCGCGTTGAAAATATAAGAAAAGATACTGACAGATTATTCGCAATTCTCCCTTTTGAAAAACCATTTTACGCAAAACACAAAATCGATGTAGATTATGAGGGACATCCATTATTAGATGCTTTTGAAAACAATAAAAATTCATACGGCAGTAAAGAAGAATTTATATCAGAAAATAAACTTGACAGTAGGCCGATTATTGCTGTTTTACCCGGAAGCCGAAAAGGGGAAATAAAATATATGTTACCAGAATTCGTAAAAGTCTCAAGACATTTTCCTGAATTTCAATTTATAATTGCCGGTGCTCCTTCATTAGAAGAAAACTTATATTACCATTATATGCCGGGCAAAGAAATGAAAATATTGTTCGGAAAAACATATCAATTACTTAACTTTTCACATACAGGAATTATTACATCAGGTACGGCAACACTTGAAACTGCATTGTTTAATGTTCCGCAGGTTGTGTGTTATAAAGGTAACCCAATTTCATTTGCAATCGTAAAAAGTTTAGTAATGAAAAATCTTAAATATATTTCATTGGTAAATTTAATAATGGACCAACCTATACTCAAGGAATTAATTCAAGATGAAATGAACGAAGTAAATATTGTAAAACATCTTAAATCTATTACAAACCCCGGTGAACAAAGGTTTAAAATATTAAAAGGCTATCAAGAAACACGTGAAATACTTGGTGGTTGTGGGGCATCAGAACGAATTGCAAAAAAAATTTTAAAATATTTATCTTGATAATGAAGATTAAAAGTAATTTTTTTTTACTTCTGATAACCAGTCTTATTCCTATTTTACATAAAAGTGAAAAAATTAAAATTAGAATTCTTTCACAACAAAAATTAACTGAGTGCATATTTAAATCAGAAATAGGCACTTACAGGATTTTAGGTGGTCTGAGAGATTCATTTTACATAAATGAAGGAACACAATTAAAAATTTTTAAAATCAATGACTCTCTTGAATTGTTCCTCGAAGAAAAATCAATTGGTAAATTCACTTGGATTCGACTTTATGCAGATAAGAATGAAAATTCATTTTCCATTAAACCGATAAAACCAGATAAAAAGAAAAGATTTTATGAAGATCATTTAATAATTGGAATAGACAAAACAAATGACTGCCTAAGACTAATCAATTGGGTTGAAGTGGATAAATATATTGGAGGGGTTGTGGAAGCTGAATCCGGAAGAAAGAGTCACCCTGAGTTTTATAAAGTACAAACTATTCTAGCAAGAACATACGCGCTAAGCATTACCGGTAGACACATTGCTGAAGGCCATGATCTTTGCGATAATGTACATTGCCAGGCTTTCTATGGAAAAACACTTGAGAGAGATATACTGTTTAGTGTGACTAACACAAACAATATAGTTGTTGTAGATAAAGATTTTAATTTAATAAATGCTGTATTCCATAGCAATAGCGGCGGACAAACAGTAAATTCAGAGGACCTTTGGGGCAGTCAAACAACTTATCTCAGATCTGTCTTGGACACATTTAGTTTAAATATGCCAAATTATCAATGGACAAGAAAAATGCCATTTGAAGATTGGCTAGAATATTTAAATATTAAGCACAAAATAATTACATCAGATAGTATAATAAAAATTGCGGCATCAAATTTCAAACAGCAAAAAAGATTAACAAATATGGATATATGCGGAAAAAAAATACCACTTAAAACCATTAGAAGTGATTTAAATCTTAAAAGCACTTACTTTGATTTGGCTTTAGTAAACGATACAATCATCTTTTCAGGGAAAGGATATGGACACGGAATTGGAATGTGCCAGGAAGGTGCAATGAAAATGGCAAAACTTGGATACGATTATGAAACAATAATTAAATTTTATTACAAAGGTATACAGCTTATAAATAGACAGCAACTTGCATTTTTCAGGGAAAATTAAGCTATAACTTATTAAATCTTGACACTTTTTATGGCTGAATAAATCCAATCATAAAAACTGATTATAATCATGTTTTTAATTGAATTTCATCATTTTTTCTAAAATAGAAATGCAGAAATTTTGTCTGTTTGAATATTCAAAATGGCTAATTTAGTAAATGAAAAATCAATTCAAATGGATTCTATAGAAGGTAGAGAAGCACTGTTTGAGTATGCAAATGAAGGAATTTTAGTATCGAACAGCAATGGGGAAATAATCAGAGTAAATACATCGGCAGAAAAGATGTTTGGATATGAAAGAGATGAGCTTCTTCATAAAAAAATCGAGGTATTAATCCCACAACGTTTTAAAAACAATCACCTTACCTACCGAGAGAATTTTCATCAAAATCCCAAGGCAAGATCCATGGGAATTGGAAGAGATCTTTATGGAAAAAGAAAAGATGGAAGTGAATTTCCCGTGGAAATAAGCTTAAGTCCGTTTACAGCAAAAGATAGAAATTATGTAATTGCTTTTATCATAGATATTTCTATTCGTAAAAAAAATGAAGAATCAATAAATAATCAGAAAGAAGAGTTAGAAAAACTTACAAAAAAACTTCAAGAAACAAATTTTGAACTCGAACTCAGAGTAAAGGATAGAACCCTCATTTTACAAGAAGCCTTAAACGAACTTGAAAGAAATAGAGAAGAACTGAAAAATAGCTTGGAAAAGGAAAAGGAGTTGAACGAATTGAAATCAAGATTTGTGTCAATGGCTTCTCATGAATTCAGAACTCCTTTAGCTACCATCCTTTCATCACTATCACTTGCTACCAAATATGCTGAGCAAGGCGAAAAAGAAAAACATACTAAGCATATAGAAAGAATCAAAACATCAATAACTCATATGACAGACTTAATGAATGATGTCTTATCGATTAGTAAACTTGAAGAAGGGAAAATTAATTTGAATAATGAAATGTTTTCATTTCCTGATTTTAGTAGGAATGTAATAAACGAATTGAAATTTTTATGTAAAAAAAATCAGGAGTTAATTTATAAACATAACGGATCCACTAATATTAAACTAGATTCAAAAATAATTAAGAATATTTATTTTAACCTTATTAGTAACGCCATAAAGTTCTCTCCGGAAAATAAAAACATATTGATTAATACCAATGTAAATAATAATGAAATAATAATTGAAATAATTGATGAAGGTATAGGAATTTCTGAAGATGATAAAAAACATTTATTCGAAAGATTTTTCAGAGGTCAAAACGCCACAAACATTCAAGGTACAGGTCTTGGCTTGAACATTGTAGTTAAATATGTAGAGTTGATGGGTGGTAAAATAACTTTTGAATCCGAACTTGAAAAAGGAAGCAGTTTTAAAATAAATATTCCAAATTCTTCAACAAACTAAAAAAATTAAATAAACAATAAATAAAATATACATTCTAAAATGTCAAAAAAAGTATTACTAATAGAAGACAATCCTGAGATGCGTGAAAACACCTCTGAAATTCTTGAACTTGCAGGCTACGAAGTTTTTTCCGCAATTAATGGTAAAGAAGGCGTTGAAATTGCTAATAAAGTAAAACCGGATTTGATAGTTTGTGATATCATGATGCCTCTGTTAGACGGATACGGAGTCTTACACCTGTTAAGTAAAAACGAAGAAACTGGAGGTATTCCATTCATTTACCTAACAGCAAAATCAGAAAGAAGTGACTTTAGGAAAGGAATGGATATGGGTGCCGATGATTATATCACCAAACCTTTTGACGAGATTGAGTTATTGAATGCAGTTGAAAGAAGATTAAAAAAATCGGAAATGATTAGCAGAAAATATACTAGAGATCTTGAAGGTTTAAATGAATTTATGGCAAGTGTAAAAAACTTTGAAGACCTAAGAAATTCTATTGATTCAAGAGATGTACGTAACTACAAAAAGAAAGATAATATCTATTCAGAAGGGAGTCATCCTAAGGGAATTTATTTTGTTGTTAAAGGAAAAGTAAAAACATTTAAAACAAATGAATTAGGTAAAGAATTTATTACCGGGCTGTATAAAGAAGGAGATTTTTTCGGTTACCTAGCATTGCTGGAGGAAAAAGAATACACAGATTCTGCGGCCGCGCTGGAAGATTGCGAGGTATGTATAGTGCCGAAGGATGAATTTTATTCACTGGTTTACAAAAATGCCGAAGTAAGTCGTAAGTTCATTAAGCTTCTTTCAAATGACCTTCATGATAAAGAAGAGCAACTACTTAAAATTGCTTATAACTCCGTAAGAAAACGCGTGGCAGAAGCGCTTGTAAAGCTATATACTCGATATAAAAAAGATGGGGATACTAAATTTTCAATTACAATATCAAGAGAAGATCTAGCCAATTTGGCCGGTACTGCCACAGAAACTACTATCAGAACATTAAGTGATTTTAAGGATGAAGGATCAGTTGAAATACAAGGTGGAACCATCTCAATTTCTGATTTACCAAAATTAGAACACATGAGAAATTGATTTATTGGTAATTACCACTTTTCACAATCACACAAGATATTTCTTTCTGGCACTGAAATTTTGTACTCAGGCTGAGTTACTTCTTTCATGAAAAGGATTTTAAGAGTTGAAATTCTTTTTTCAGGATGCTCAGAATTCCATTTGTTTTTAAGATACCTACATAATTCTTTTTTTACGTTGTCAGGTTGATAAGCCCAAATTTCTCCAAATTTTCTCCACCTATCATCCTCATATAATCCGATGATATCGGCCGGCTTATTGTAATCAACATATTTTCCATTTCTGTTTAAGTCGATAAATTTTAAAGAATTTTCTTCAAGACTCTTACTTTCAAGCTGTGCTTCATAAATATACCATCCGTCATCTTTAAGTACAGATGGAGCAAACATACCCCAGTCTTGGTCAAAACGAAAAGTATAGGCAAACCAATGAAACCGCTCACTTACTTTAACAGGAAATTGATTGGTATTACCTACACACCAAAGTAAATTGAAACATATAACGAAAAACAAAAAACCATGTTTTAAAAGCTTTATTTGATAATTAAAAAAATCATTAAGTTTTCCTGTTCTATTTGATTCTGTAAAATTTGAATAATTTGTAAAATTTGAGATTTTTTTAAAAAACTGATAAAAAAAAGATTTTATATATCTGAATTTATGATCAATATAATCCATAATCCTACCGGGGAATAAGCCTAGTAAAGAAATCAGACCGATCAAATAAAATAACCCAACATAAAGAGTTAATGATATTGAGAGGTGTAACACACCTATTATTAAAATAAAAACAAATCTGAACCATGAGTTCTTGATTGGTATAAACAAAAGGAAAGGTGCGAGCAATTCTATGTAAAAAGTTGAAAGGGTCAATAACTTTAAAAAACGTGGGAAATTAAGCAACCATTTTCCTAAAGGCCATGCCATTTGATCTATATTCAACGCGTAATATAGTGCAGTACCTTCTCCCCTCCATTCTGACGATGTTTTTAAAAGTGCGGAAAAAAAATAAACACTAAAAAGTAAAAATAAATATCCTATAACGGCAATTCCAAAATATGATCTTTCTGAGCTTTGATTAGTAATGCTATCAATTGAGTACTTTCTTCCCCAAGGTAAAAAAATTCCCCAAAAGAGTATCAGCCTTAACAATTCATCGCCACCTTGTAAAATAAGTGGATTTCTATTATGAATTGAAATTAAAAATATCCAGCACAAAAAAGTAACCAATCTTGTCTTATATCCAAAAAATAATGCAAGTGCAAATAAAAAATTGATTATAAAAAGTACAGCTATTAATTTCCAACCTGTACTCATTACATAAACAGAAAAATAGCTGGGACTCCAGTTACTTTTATACAAAACTGATAATGGAAGTACTCCCTCATCCGTATAAAATGCAACCAAAGACCGTGAACGGATTATCAAATCGACAATTATTATTAGCGCAATACCCATCCTCATAAGACCCAATGCTCTAAGGTCTAGAGAAAAAAATTTTCGAGTATAATTAAAAAATGAAGTAATTGCGGTTGTCAAGTTTGTAAACTTAAAAAGTCCATTAAATTATTATCACTCATTTTTTCCCCATCTGTAAGAAGAAATTTCAAATCCTGCCAAATCCAAAAGTCGGTCAACTACGGTTGAGGCAAGTTCTTCTATGTTGTTTGGATTGCTGTAAAATGAAGGACTTGCGGGACATAAAATGCCCCCTGCTTCCGTAACCAATTTCATATTATTAATGTGAATAAGACTCAGCGGCATATCTCTCGTAACGCAAATCAATTTTTTTCTTTCTTTCAACATTACATCAGCGGCACGCGTTGTAAGGTCATTAGAAACTCCCGAAGCAATTCTTGCCAAAGTTCCCATGCTACAAGGACAAATTATCAATCCATCGTACTTAGCACTACCGCTAGCAAACGGAGCATTGAAATCAGATTTTTCAAAAACTTTGAAAGGAATATTTTCATAATCCTTATTTCCCAATTCATGTTGCCATACCTGTTTTGCGTTATCACTCATAACAACACCAACCTCAGAAAACTGGTTATTTATCTTAACTAATTTTTTAAAAAGCAATGAAGCATAAATGCTCCCACTTGCACCTGTAACTGCAATTGCAAATTTTTTCATAATTTTTTTCTTAATAAACTAAACATAAAACTTATCCTAATTTTTTTTACCGTCAACTTTAGTTGGTTTGATTATATATCTGAAATCACTACTGTCCGATATAATATTTAAAAGCGGGATTTCTTTTTAGGGATTTCCCGCTTTTGTGTAATTTGATTTTTGCACAACTAAATCACATGAATAAAAGTAATTACTTTTTTGGACAATCCGTTTTCGGACAGCTAATTTCTTTAATAGACGAGGCTCTTGTTTCAAGAACAGCCCGGGAATTAGACTCAGATTACAGAATCAAGAGATTTTCAACCTCTGATCATCTGATAAGTATGCTTTTTGCCTCAGTTAGTCATTGCAACTCTTTACGTGAGGTTTCCAGCGCCATGCTGGGTCTTAAAGGGAAAACAAAGCACTTTAGGCTTAAAGCTATACCTTATAGAAGTACATTAAGTGATGCTAATAAACGAAGGTCTCACAGCGTATTTGGAAAAATTTACTCAGCGCTTTATAAGAGCTATAAAAACTGTTTATCGGACAGCCTACTTGATTTTTCATGGCAAAACCGAGTTGAAATCATTGATTCTACTACAATCGCCTTATTCAGAGATATTTTAAAGTGTGTGGGTAGAAAATCTTTTAACGGAAAAACAAAAGGAGGAATAAAGGTTCATACTCAAATGAATCTTCAGGAACGGGTTCCAAAATTGGTGTGGTATAGCTCTGCGGCAACTCACGATAAAAACTTCCTTAATCATATTAATTTGGAAAAGGGACAAATAGCTGTGTTTGACAAAGGATATAATGATTATAAGACATTTGAGACGTTTACAAAAAACGAAGTGTTTTTTGTAACCAGAATGAAAACGAATGCTACCTATAAATCTGTTGAAGAGCTGGAAATCCCATCTTATATTGATCAAGGAGTAATCAAAGACGAAATCATTTGCATTGAGCTATCCGAATCAAATCAGTTGAAAGATCATCTTAAATTGAGAAGAATTGCCTACTGGGAAGAGGAAAACAAAAGAGTTTTTGAATTTATTACCAATCTTTTTGGCATGAATGCAGGACATATAGCACTCATCTACAAACAGAGATGGCAAATCGAATTATTGTATAAACAGTTCAAGCAAAATTTTCCGCTGAAATATTTTCTAGGAGATAATGAGAATGCAATCATGATTCAGATATGGTCTGCATTAATCACCAATTTACTTCTGACTGTGTTAAGAAAGAAACTCAAACGGAAATGGGCCTTTTCGAATCTGGTAAGTTTCTGCAGATTGCATTTATTCAACTATATTAACCTTATTAAATTTTTAAATAATCCTGAAAAAGACTGGATAAAAACACAAAAAACACAAATCGATTTATTTACCCCAGGATAAGGCAAAGGAGCTTACTTTTTAATTTTTGAAACAAACAATGATGCTTCATAGATAAAAGTAGATTATTACCACCATTTTATATCTTTATCGGACAGTAGTGATCTGAAATAAAACATTAAAGTGTTATTATACAACCCACGATTAAATAAACGCTGCATAAAAAAAGTATATCCAACATTTCCGTTAAAAAAATAATCTCTTACCGGAAGTACAGAATAACTATGTCGTACACCTAAAAATCCATTGTCAAAAAGTTTAAATTCTACCCCAAGTGAATATCCAAAATCATTAGATTTAAATGATAGTCCTGTATTAATAACACCATTTTGATTTTCCTCTTGAAACTTTATAAGTCTTCCATAATAGATTCCTCCGGTTAAAATAAATCTTTTAAGTTCATGATTCAGCTGTAATGGAACTTCAACGTATTGCATTCTTGCCAAATAAAAATCAAAATATCCATTCTCCGGGTCAGGATTCTCTCTAGCGCCCTTTTGTGAATAAGCAAATCCAAAATTTAAACTTGTTTTATCAGATATGTTTCTTCCAACGAAGACGCCCGAAAATAAACCTGCTTTTTTGTAGCCGCCGTAATAATCTCCGTCTATTTGGGCACCCTGAAGACCTGCCACGGCACTAAAATAAAATCTCTTTGAGTCTTCCTGTGCAAACAAAATTTCAACAAGCACAGAAAAAACCAGGATGAATATAAAATATCTGATATTCACAATCGAAAGTTAAGGTATTTCTTTGTTTATTCACTGATATAATTTGATTAAATTTGATGCGCAAAATTATTATGAAAGGAATTATTCTTGCGGGTGGATCAGGTACACGACTTCACCCACTTACACTTGCAGTCAGCAAGCAATTAATGCCTGTTTATGACAAGCCCATGATTTACTATCCATTATCAGTTCTGATGATGGCAGGTATAAAAGAAATATTGATTATTTCAACCCCACATGATTTACCACATTTTAAAAAGCTACTCGGAGACGGTAAGAATATTGGTTGTAGGTTTGAATATGCTGAACAAGCGGTTCCAAATGGACTTGCCCAGGCTTTTGTTATAGGTGAGAAATTTATAGGAAATGATAAGGTTGCTCTAATTTTAGGTGACAACATTTTTTACGGTGTTGGACTAGGAAGAATGCTTCAAAAAATTAACGACCCTGACGGAGCTGTTGTTTTTGCCTATCACGTATCTGATCCTGAACGTTACGGCGTTGTTGAGTTTGACACAGAAAACAATGTACTTTCAATCGAAGAAAAACCTCAAAACCCTAAATCCAATTATGCTGTTCCAGGACTTTATTTCTATGACAATTCAGTTGTTCAAATAGCAAAAGAACTTAAACCAAGTGCAAGAGGTGAGTTTGAAATTACAGATGTAAATAAGGAATATTTAAGCAGAAAAAAATTAAAAGTATCAGTACTTGACAGAGGTACGGCTTGGCTGGACACCGGAACTTTTGCTTCCTTAATGCAGGCAGGGCAATTTGTTCAGGTAATTGAGGAAAGACAAGGGCTGAAAATTGGATGTATTGAGGAAGTTGCTTATAAAATGGGGTTCATTGATAAAACTCAGTTGATGAAAATTGCAGAACCACTTTTGAAAAGCGGTTATGGAACCTATCTAATGAAACAAGCTGATATTTGATTAAAATGATTTACGAGAAATTTCTAAGTACACTAGACAGAAAATTGGAATATGTTTTTTCTGACAAGAAATTAAAACCTACCGAACTTTATGAACCTCAAAATTACATTCTGTCACTTGGTGGAAAACGGATAAGACCACTACTTGCACTAATTGCATCAGATTTATTTTGTTCTGACTACAAAAAAGCTATGCCTGCGGCTTTATGCGTTGAATTATTTCATAATTTTTCATTGATTCATGATGACATTCTTGATAAAGCTCCTCTTAGGAGAGGTAAACAAACTGTGCACAAAAAATGGAATACTAATATTGCAATTCTAAGTGGAGATGCAATGCTTGTGCGCTCTTACATAGAATTAAATAAAGCAGAAACTAAATTCAGAGATTCATTAAATAAAATTTTCAGTGAAACAGCAATAGAAGTTTGCGAAGGGCAACAAGATGATATGAATTTTGAAACAAGCAACTCAGTTTCAGTTCAACAATATAAAGAAATGATAACCAAGAAAACTGCAATTTTGCTTGCCTGCAGTTTGCAATTGGGAGCAATATGCGCAAATGCAAAAGAAAAAGAAGCAAGATTAATTTATAATTGCGGAAAACATCTCGGTATTGCATTTCAAATAAAGGATGATCTTTTAGACGCTTTTGGCGACCAAAAAAAGTTTGGAAAACAGGTTGGTGGTGATATCATTTCAAACAAAAAAACATTTCTCTTGTTAAAAGCTTTAGAATTAGCCAATACAAAGCAAAAAAAAGAATTAAAAAATTGGATATCAATTAAAAAATTCAATAAAAAGGCTAAAGTAAATTCAATAATCAGAATATTTGATGAAATTGGAATCAGAGAGTTAACTCAAAAAGAAATTGACCTCCACTTTAAAACTGCCATTACAACCTTTAATAAAATTGAATCTATTGAATTCTCCAAAAAAGAAATTTTTATAAATTTCTGTGTTGAACTAATGAATCGTGAGAAATAAATCGATTAGAAAACAAGCAAAAGTAAATTCAGGTAAAAATGATTTCTTTCAAATGGTTTGGGAAGTTGTTCGTCTTATCCCTAAAGGAAGAATAACAAATTATGGTGCAATTGCTAAATACTTGGGAAGCGGATCAAGTGCAAGAGTAGTTGGCTACGCAATGAATGCCAGTCACTCTTCGGGTAAAAAAGTACCAGCACACAGAGTAGTTAATAGAAATGGAATTTTAACAGGTAAACATCACTTTAAAACGCCTTTTGAAATGGAAGAACTATTAATAAAAGAAGGTGTTATTGTAAAAGAGAATAAAATTATTGACTTTGAAAAAAAATTCTGGGACCCGGTTAAAGAATTACATCTTTAAGTCATTAGTTCTCAGAACGACGGTATCTTAATTTTAACGCAATTCTATCATGTTGTTCGAGCTTATTGTTACCAACAATGTGTATTTTGCCATTCATTGAAAGAACAATTGCAATAATATAATCAACTGCATCGGGTATATATTGATGATTTTCAAGCGGCTTAAATCTGCTTAATAGTCCTTTCGATTCAGTTAGATACGCCTCACACTCAAAATCCTTTTCAATAAACAAATCCATACCCATCCCGTTTTTAGAAGCATACCATACCTCTTCCAGACCGCTTGCAACTTGACGTTTACCAAATGAATCTGCCAAAGCATCTAACATTTCATCTTCTTTCATATTCATCCAAGACAACACTTCCTTATAAATTCTTTCTTTAGGAATTTTATTATTTCCTTCAGAATAATTTCC
The DNA here is from genome assembly GCA_046302135.1 of Bacteroidota bacterium. GTDB lineage: Bacteria > Bacteroidota > Bacteroidia > B-17B0 > Aurantibacillaceae > AM-1111. The sequence goes on from JBKCIQ010000079.1 coordinate 20,589, forward strand.
ATCAATTATACCTGCGATATTTTTTTTGTTAGCCGATAACTTTAAAAAATAACCTGTTTCTTTTTTTACACCTGAAATAAAGATTGGAGATTCTTTTAAATATTTTTGTAATATATCATCAACTTTCTTGAGCTCAGCCTGAAATCTTTTCTCCTTCATAATTGATTTATCTTTCTCGGTACTTTTCATAAAGTTCAAATATGAATTTCCTCTGAAAGGTTTTTCGTAAATATAATCGTCTAAAATTAAATGCGGGAAAGCTTCATCTCTTATCTCTTTAAATTCAGAACCTGAAAAAGAATAAAGCCTTATTATATCTGTATTTAATGAAAGGTAATAATAGTTAATATCCAATTGTTGCTGAAAAAGCAATTCACGTAATCGAAATGTGGAATCCACAATAACATGCTCTTTTACCGGAAAAGAAAACTTTACCCATTTTGAAAAGTTTGGAGAAACGAAAACACCTATACCCAATTCATTTCGTAAAAAATCTATTTCTTCAGTAACTATTTTTAGCTTATTTTGAATCTCATAGAAGTTATTAGGGTGTATTTGTTTGACCTGAAGCAAAACAAATTCGATTGCTTTTCTTAACGCAGGCTCATCAATTTGCCTTTCATTACCCTTTGGATGAGTCGGTAATATAATGGATATGCAAGGAAGGAAGCCAACTTGCTTATTTATCCCCGATTTGACCAATTCTTTAATCTGCATCTTATTTTGTTATAGTAAAAAATCTTCATTAAAATATAAATCTTCTTCTTCGTTTATAATATTTTGAAGGTTACGATTTTCCTCCAACAACTTTTTCACTTCAATATCTTCTATTTGAGTATAGTTTTTATAAAATGCTCCAACACCATGAAAGTAACGTGGAGCAAAAAGGAAAACTAAATTATCTGAAACTTTTTTAATTTTATCTATGTTGTCTACAGGTATTAATGGTACTGCAACAACTATACTTGAAGGTTCCTTACCTCTTAACATTTTTATTGTTGCCAATACGGTATTACCCGTAGCAATACCATCATCAACTAATATTACAATTTTACCAGTAACATCAGAAAATAAATCTGTACCCGTATAGGCTTTATACTTTTCCTTCAGATTAATTTTTATTCGTTTTATTTCCTTTTCAATATATTCATTAGGAACCTCCGAATGAGTATCCATAACAACTGTGTCATTGCAAACTGACCCTATTGCAAATTCCGGGTTATAAGGATGAGATATCTTTTTTGACATCACAAGATCTAAAGGAAGATTTAGATGTTTTGAAATAACAAAGCCCACAGGAACACCACCCCTTGGAATTGCCAATACGATAGCATCTTTGTTCTTATATCTTAAAAGTTTTTCCGCTAAAAGTTTTCCAGCTTCATTTCTATCTGCAATAATATCTTGAACCATTTTTAAATTCAAATTTAACAAACAGATGAAGCAATCAATATGACTCAAGTCAAATAATCATCTAATTGATTTCATTTTATAGAATTAAAGTGGGTATTTACTTTACATCAAAAATGGAATTTCAATCAAACGAAGTAAAAGAAATATCGGAGCTTTCACATTTTATCAAACATATTTCCCATCCGCTTAATAATGAAAATGATCTTGATCCATTGATGGAACTTATAGGAGATGCAAAATTTGTATTACTCGGAGAAGCAACTCATGGAACCCATGAATTTTACACCTGGAGAGCCAATATTTCCAAAAGACTAATCAAAGAAAAAAAATTTTCATTTATAGCAGTCGAAGGAGATTGGCCTGATTGCTACCGACTGAATAGATACATTAAGCATTACAACAAATCAGGCGAGCATGCAAAAGATATATTACAAAGTTTCAACCGATGGCCGACCTGGATGTGGGCAAATTGGGAAATTGTTTCATTTGCAGAATGGATGAGAAAATACAATTCAGAACTACCGATGAGTAAAAGAATCGGTTTTTATGGGTTAGATGTTTATAGTTTATGGGAATCTGTTGAGGCTGTAAAAAACTACCTTAAAATTCATGATAAAGAATCTTTAGATTTATTAAACCGAGTAATAAATTGTTTTGAACCATTTGGCAACAAAGAGGGGGGTTCTTATGCACAAGCCACACAAATATTAACTTATTCCTGTGAAACAGAAGTATTAAATCTTTTAAATGAAATCAGGAAAAAAATTAACACCTACCCTACTGATCGTGAGTCAGCATTCAGTACTGAACAAAATGCTTTAGTTACTGTGAATGCTGAACATTACTATAGAACCATGTTAAAAGGAGATGTTACTTCATGGAACATTAGAGATAGGCATATGATGGAAACGCTAAACAGAATCACAAAATTTTACGGAACAGATTCAAAAGCCATTGTTTGGGAGCACAACACTCATATTGGTGATGCAAGAGCAACAGATATGTGGAGACATGGAATGATAAATCTTGGGCAATTGACAAAAGAAGAGCATGAAAAAAAAGGTGTTGTAAGAGTTGGTTTTGGTACCTATAGCGGAAGTGTAATTGCAGGAAGAAAATGGAACGGTAAACTAAGAATAATGGAACTACCGGAGGCTAAAGAAGGAAGTATTGAAAAAATGATGCATGAAGCAGGTGGAAACAACAAGTTATTTATTTCCTCACAAATGAAAAAACATAGTTTTTTCAGAAGACCTGCTGATCATCGAGCAGTTGGAGTTGTATATCAATCAGAAAACGATAAGATAAATAATTATGTACCAAGCAAACTTGATGAAAGATACGAGGCATTTATTTTTATTGATGAAACAACGGCCTTACACCCGTTACATGTTCTAAGTGATGCACACCAAACACCCGACACCTATCCATTTGGATTTTAAAAAATAAATTATGAAGTGGTCAATATACACAGGTAAAATTGCAGGAATAAAACTTTTTATTCACTGGACCTTAATTTTTTTTCTATTATGGATAGGCTTCAACTCTTTTCGCTCAGGCGGAAATATAAATGAAATGTACTTTTCAATCCTCTTTATGATTAGCGTTTTTATTTGTGTTTTGCTTCATGAATTGGGACATGCACTTACAGCAAAAAAATTAGGATATGAAACAAAAAATATAACCTTACTACCTATTGGCGGCTTGGCACAAATGACAGAAATCCCTGAAAAGCCGAAACACGAATTAGCGGTTGCTATTTCAGGTCCTATCGTAAATTTAATTATTGGAAGTATTTTATTACCAATTTCTATATACTTGAATGGAATTTCAGAAATAGATTTATCAAGAGTGAATAATCTTTCCGGCTTTATAATAAACTTAACTATTGTAAATTTTTCATTGGCTTTTTTCAATTTGTTACCGGCATTTCCTATGGATGGAGGACGGGTATTGAGATCCTTCCTGGCGTGGAAATCTAATGACAGAGTTAAGGCCACGCAAATAGCTTCAAACTTGGGTAAGGTAATGGCTGTTATTTTTTTTGTTACCGGTGTGTTTTTTAACCCAATACTTGCTTTAATAGGAGTATTCATTTTTATTATGGCTCATTCAGAAAATCAAATAGTAAAATCAAAGGAGTATTTAAGCGATTATAAGGTCAGCGATGTACTCATGAAAAATTTTCATTCATTGCAATCAGACGACAAGCTAGAAAACGCAATCAATTTATTGCTCAATGTTCAGGCCAGTGACTTTGTAGTTTTTAAAAATGAAAAAGTGGTCGGAACTCTTTCCAGAGATAATATCATTTCTGCTTTGTCTGAAAACGGAAAAGAAATTTTAATTGAAAAAGCTATGAATCAAAATTTTAAAACAGTTAATATTGATTTTAAATTAAACGAAATATATCCAACAATATTAAGCAATGGAAAAAGCATTATTCCGGTGTATGATAATGGAAAATTTATGGGAATAATAGATGGTCAGAATATTGCGGAATTCCTTTTATTGAAAAATACAGAAAACAAAAGAAAGAATGTACAAGTTTAAATTATAGAACTTTGAATTATATTGAAACCTCGTTGAACATTAAATTTCATTTATCGATTCAAGAATTATTTTAGCTTGTTCAAGAATTTTAACTTTCTGATTTAATTCCATTTTATCCCAAACCTTATACATCATTCCTATTCTTGGATTATGTTCGAGCAAACCTCTGTTCTTATCATAAAAATTCCAATAAAGACTATTGAATGGACAAGCTTGAGGACCAAATTTTTCTTTTGATTTATAATGGCATGTTTTACAATAATCACTCATTTTATTTATATATGCAGCACTTGAGACATAAGGTTTAGAGCCTACGATACCGCCATCTGCATATTGACTCATACCTCGGGTATTAGTAATTTCAACCCACTCAATAGCATCAATATAAATACCCAGATACCACTGATCAACCTCGTCCGGATTTATTCCAGCTAATAAAGAGAAATTTCCGGTTACCATCAGTCTCTGAATATGATGTGCATAGGCATGATCCAAACTTTGTTTAATTACATTACTAAGACAATTCATTTTAGTATCACCATTCAAAAACCACGCAGGCAATTTACTTTTATTATAAAAAAAATTCATATCCGCGAATTCAGGCATTTTAGCCCAGTAAATCCCCCTCATGTATTCTCGCCAACCTAAAACCTGTCTGATGAAACCTTCAACCTGAGAAATGCCTGCATGATTAGGATCTTTCCTGAATTTATTTTCTACAGCGGAAATTACCTCATAAGGAGAAATCATTTTTGTATTCAAAGAAAACGATAGTCTGGAATGATACAATACCCAATCTTGTTGTGTCATGGCGTCCTGATAAGTGCCAAAATATGGTAAAAGCTTATCCACAAAATGATTTAATATTTCGAGAGATTCCTTTCTCGTGGTTGGCCATGAAAAAAATTTCTCATCCGGTTTTCCCAAATATTTTATTCCAGATTTCTGAATTTCACACCAAATATCTGAGTAGTTTTTATGTTTTATTTTCTGAATATTTGATGATAATTTACCTTTAAATGGTTTACGATTATCAGTGTCAAAATTCCATTTTTCACCAATAGGATTTTCTCCATTCATCAAAACATTATGTTTTTTTCTCATGTTTCTATAAAAGGACTCCATCAAAAAAGTTTTTTTTCCTGAAAAGAAATTACTCAGTTCATTTCTTACACTTAAAAAATGTTCGGTTCCGTAAACCTTTGAAGTAATCTTTATTTCTGAACAAAAATTCTTAAGCTGAAAATCAAGCCTGTATTCATCCGGTTCCTGATATTCAAAATGTTGAATTTTATATTTTCTTATTATTTCAATCAAATTAACTTTTAGATCCTGTTTATTTTTATTGTCGTTAATTTTCAGATATATTACATTATGCCCCTTTTTTGAAAGAAAATTTTGAAAATTATACATTGAAGCGAAAAACGCAATTAATTTTTGTGCATGATGGACAACGTAATCGGTTTCTTGTCGCATTTCCATGATAATATAAATCACATTATCACTCTTTTTCCTATACCATGAATGGTTGTAATTAAGTTGGTCTCCAAGAATCAGCCTTAAAGTTTTCATAATTTTTCCTTTAATTTTTTTCTGCAAGCGTTACTACAATATTTAACCTGCTCCCAGTCTTTAATCCACTTTTTTCTCCAGGTAAACAACCGTTGGCAAACTAAGCAGACTTTTTTTGGTAAATCAATTTTTTTTATTATTTTATTTCCCTTTCTCATCTTTCTAAAAAAATTCAATGAAATAGAGCCTAACCCTATTAAGATTTTCTGTGTGTATGCTTTTTTAATATTCTTTTACCTTCTTCTTTTACATCAACTTCTTTTCTCCACTGCCAGACCTTTTGTGTTGCGGTTTTTCGGGAAGTTTCAGGGTCTACAATTGGTAGCGGATAATCTTTTCCTAAAACACAATTATATAAATTCTGATCGTTTATTGACATTTTCCATGGTTCATGAAGAAGATTCAATGGAATATCTTTTAACTCCGGGACCCACTTCCTAATAAAAATTCCTTCAGCATCATGGTCATAAGAATTCTTAATGACATTATATACTCTTATGGTATTTATTCCGGTTACGCCCGCTTGCATCTGCAATTGTGGATAATGAATACCAGGTTCATAATCTAAAAACATTCTAGCTAAATGATGTGCACCATGTAACCAGTCTTGCCATAGATCATGCACAAGAAAAGAAACTATTAATGCTCGCATTCTGAAATTTATATATCCCGTTTTTATCAGACCTCTCATATTCGCATCTACCAATGGAAATCCTGTATAACCAAATTTCCAAGCGTTCAATAATTGATTATTGAGTGGTTTAACTTTATTAAGATAAGCTTTGTTTACAGGTTCAAATTCCATTCGGCATTCATCCTCAAATTTCTGTATAAAATGACAATGCCAATGAAGGCGAGAAATAAAATTGAGTAGATTTCTTTTACCAGGTGCATTTTTATAATTATGTAGGGTTAATTGATACACTACCCTCATAGAAATATTACCCCATGAAATGTAGGGAGAAAGACGACTGCATGACCTCCGGCTTAATTCAGGTTTAGAAATATGCATAGTGTAAGTTTGATATCGACCACCAAGAAAGCCTTCTAAGTATTTCCAAGCACATCGTTCACCGCCAGGTTGAAAATTATTATCGTATATTTTAAGCTCATTCTGAATTTTATCCGAATCAAACATATTCACAAATTCATTAGGGAGTCTTAATAAATTAAGGCTTTCTGCATCAACTTTAACAAAAGCCCCATGCATTACTTCTTCCCATTTACTTTGCCAATTGCTTCTTGTATTTCTTCCTCTAAGTACTCCATTGGTTTGAAATTCTTCCCATTTAATACCATTTGTTTTACACCAAAGACTGATTCTTTTGTCTCTTAAATAACTTAATTGATTTCCAGTTTCACGATAGGAGTATAAATTTATGACGTCAAATTGCAATAAAACTTCAGTAAGGATATTTTCAACTTCACCAAAAAAAATATAAAGAAGGTCAAAATTTTTACCTAATTGAACTTTAAGATCGAAAAGAGATTGATAAACGAAACGAAGATGTCGTACATCACAATCTGCGGATGAAAGAAGTGATGGTTCAAAAGAAAAAAATAGCAAGAAAGGAATGCCATCTGATTGAGCAGACGAAATGGGCTCATGATCAAAAAAACGTAAATCTCTTTTCAACCAAACTATATTTATTTTTTGCTTTATAGCTAATGCTTTTCACAAATTGAAACATTATTTTGCTATTCCTTGAATATAAAATTATAAGCGGCCGTTAGCAGGTGTTATGCGGTTAATTATAAATAAGGTATAAAATTTAAAGAATATTTATAAAATCACCGAAATGATTCGCTTTGATTAATCACCAACTCTTTCAATGTTAGCTTTTATAAAAACTCGATCAATATAAACCCTCAGACCATGAAAATGTTCCTTGTATTGAAGAGGCGCGTTTACAGTATAAGGTTCGACAAAATCATACATCAGTAGATATCTACATGCACTTGGATAGAATTTAGATAAATAAAATATTGCGCTACTAAAAGTTGAGATCAGGCATATAGTCTCTTGTTCCAAATAAGAAAAAATAACTTCTACCGAAAGTGAAACAAAAACTGCATCAGACAAAAAAACATGTTCAATGTTTTTTTCCTTCAGCCATCTAGATGTAATTTCCATCACTCCATTACTTTGATTAGGGTGAGGCTTAACTAACAAAATGCAATCATCGGGCAAAGCAGCTTTATTTAATGCTACCTCAAGATAATCTGTCCAGAAGGAAATGGGTGGATTATAACCCTCCAGAGCATCCATCAAAAAAAATGCGCACTTTTTCCCCTTTAGATATCCTAGTTGAGTTGATACAAATGAATGATATTTACCAAGTGCAGCTTGAAATTCAAGCGCAGATGAAAGCGATTCAATATTATTAAAATTCGTATAAGTTTTAAATTCATCGCCGAAAAAACCAATAAAATCTCCCTTCAATTTTTTTTGATGATAATAGTAATAGTCACCCAAACCATGCTCGTAATAAACTGTGCGAGCCGCAGGAAAAACATTAAATAAAGTTTCATTAAGAGCAGTTTGTGTCAATAGATACAACTCATCACAACTACTTAGATTTATAGCAGAAAATCTATCTCTCAGAACTATAGACATTTCCTCAACATAATTTTCAGAATGTCTTTTTAGCAAAAGCTCATATATACGTGAAATAACGGGAAAGGTTTTTATCTTTCTTAAAATTTTCTTTTTTATACCCGGATTCAAATCTATAGAATTATCAAGATGATAAGAAAAATCAAGAATATCATCCCAAAGAAAAATCTTAGTAGTTGTGTTTATCAACTCAACAAGAGATTTCTTTTTACCATAATGATCAATCACTAAAAAATTCTTGTCGCCCTCATTGCTAAGCTTTTTTGCTATAAGTGCAGCGGCAACAGAACTCAAATGACTGGATGTTAAAAATATTCTTACCATTTCTCAAATTAACTAGCTTTCCACCTGGTTGTAATTAATTCTTTCCAAAGTGAATCATCAATCTTTAATACACGAAATAGTAAAACGAAAGCCATCAAAAGTAAAATAGTCCTACAAAGAATATTTAAAATTAAATTATCAAAAAAATGAAAAAATATTCCGCCAAAAAATAAAATTGCAACTAAAGGAACTATTTTAAAAATATACAATTCATACGGTTGAAATTTATATTTGTTGTAAATCAATAAAAACTTCATAAGATTATAAATTAATAAAGCGGAGCTTGTTCCGACAGCCGCACCCTGTATACCAAGAGCAGGAATCAGCAAAATATTTAGAAGTATACTTAAAATAATCATACCTAAGAGTAACCAAGTTCCCTTAATGTAATTATCGCTATAATATATCAATGAGGAATTAAGACCGGTTGCCATATTAAAAAAAGAACTTATTCCAACAATATAAACTACTGTATGTGCACCATGATATTTTTGGGGTAACAACATTAATCCGTCCGCAATATTGGAACAAATCATCAAAAAAAGAAACCCACCTATAATAGTCATATATCGGGTGGATTTGTAATAAATTTCCCGCATCTGTGCTATATTATTTTCTTTAACTGAATTGGAAATTTTTGAATCTGCAATTTTACTTAACGCATTAACAGGTGTTTCTATGATGGAACCAATCATAAACGCAATAGAATAAACAGCTACTTGATCAAGACCCAAATAGCTTCCTATCAACATGGTATCAATGTTTCTAATACCTATAGATGCAATTGAAGCAAGGGCCATTACTACCGTATAACGTACAATTTCTTTCCATGGCAAAGTTTTGAAAAAACTCATGTTGACTCTGATCCCAAATGCATTAACACGAAAAAGGTAAATAAAAAGAAAAAGAACCATAAACGCATAAGACAACATGTAAAGGAACATTAAATTTGAAAATGAAATAATTTTAAAATAATACAATACTGCAATTACTGTCATCCAAATTCTGATAAATACTTCATTCAAAAAAGTAGGAACGGTAGACTTAAACAATGCATTAAGATATCCTGTTAGAATAGTTGTGGTGCCAATCAAAAAGCCAATTGGTATAACGTAATGAAAGTAGTCAACAAATAAAATAGATTTAACTTCATAATATCTAACAATTCGTTCCTGAAAAATAAAAACAAAAGAAGATAAAATGAAAAAACCCATGATGGATATCAAAAGCAGTAAACCCAAATAACCATTGTGTTTATTCTGCTCATTTCGAATGCCTGGAAAAAAACGTATTGTGAGAAAATTTAAACCAATAGGATATAGTGTACCAAATAGAATCGTTGCAGAATACATTATTCTTAAAAGCCCAAGTTCTTCAGCTTTAAGTATAAAAGGCAAAAGAATAATTAGATTAATGAAACCAATTCCAACACCCAAATAAGTAAAAACAGTATTTTTCAAACCCTGTCTTTTGATGGTTCCCATAATTTACTTAAGTAATTTAATTTTTTTGAGTAAGCGAATTAATTTAAACTTTTGTGTGTAATAAAAGTCAGACTTACCAACCAGATCATAAACTCGTTTTTGCTTTTCCCACTCCTTACTATCAATTACATTATCTACTTGTTGCGAGGACCTTTTACAGAAAGCAAAAATCTCATAGGGTTCATGAGCATCACCTTCAGAAATGGAAACAGGTAATAAACCAGATAAATTTAAGGCATTGGAAATAGACTTTTTTGAAAAATAACTCACATGAACGACTCTAAAATAATTTGTTTTCAAAGGTTTAGTTGGATTCATGGCATCAGGAACGGCCAGGTAAAGAATTCCATTTTCACTTAAAACTGAGGTTACCTTTTTTAAAATCTGAACAGGATCATTAAAGTGCTCTAATACGTGACGCATAATGATGAAATCAAATTTTTCACTAGGATTATGATTCCAATCTGAATAAACATCATTGGTTAGTACATTAATACCATTATTTTCAAGATGTTCAACGCAAAGCTCAGAAGGTTCAATTGCATAATATTTTGAATTCTTATAAATATTACACTTTAAATAAATAAGAGAATGTCCCATTCCACAACCGATATCGAGTATGGATTTGGGTGAATTAAGGCTAATTCCAACTGAATTTAATCGGTTCAGAATTGCCTTAATATTATTAAACTCTAATTCAGAATTAGGATTTGATACTGTCTCTTCTCTGTAAAATTTATCGTACTCCTTTGCATAGAATTGATGGTATCTATCTTTGGTCCAGCGTGGATTAAGAAAGGAAAATCCACATTTTTTGCAAATAACAACATGAGTTGGAAGACCAAACTGCCCCTTTGTAGAATATGAATGAAGTTCCTCAGAACCACAAATGAGACATGGCGTTCTTTCGAATTCCTCCATTAAGTGGTAAAATTAAGGATTTTAGTCCGTTTTAATTCAAAATAAAACTATAATTAACCTTAAGTAACAAAGTCGATATCATAGAATCCAGCCCGTGGTAATTCTTATATTTGCATATTAAAACCAAGAATATGATTTACATAACCAGAAGAGAGCGATTTAATTCAGCACACAAGGTAGCAAGAGAAGAATGGAGTGATGAAAAAAATTACGAAGTTTTCGGAAAATGTTCCAATAAAAACTGGCATGGCCATAATTTCGATTTATTTGTAACGGTTAAAGGTGAGGTAAATCCTGAAACAGGCTTTGTAATCAACCTAAAAGAACTTAGCGATGCCATTAAAAAATATGTGACTGATAAAGTTGATCACAAAAATTTGAATCTCGATGTAGACTTTATGCAGGGATTGATGACCAGTACTGAAAATCTTACTATTCAAATTTGGAAACAATTAGAGGAACCTGTTATAAAAATGGGTGGAAAGTTACATTGCATAAAAGTTTATGAGTCTGAGAACAACTTTGTAGAGTATTACGGGTAATTTGAATTTATTTTAATGGAACACGAAGATTTTGAAATCAAAAAAGGTTATCAAAAAACCGAAACATATAACCCTGATTTAATAAGAGAACTAGCGGAAAGCTACAAGAATGTAATTTCAGGGCTTGGTGAAGATGTTAAGAGAGAAGGCTTATTGAAAACTCCCGAAAGAGCTGCGAAAGCAATGCAATTTCTTACTCATGGTTATGATATTAAACCAAAAGAAATTTTACGTTCTGCATTATTCGAGGAAGAATATAGCCAAATGGTAATTGTAAAGGATATTGAAGTTTACAGTTTATGCGAACACCATTTGTTGCCTTTTTTCGGAAAGGCGCATATTGCATATATACCCAATGGTATTATCACAGGCCTGAGTAAAATCCCTCGCGTGGTAGATGCATACGCAAGACGTTTACAAGTTCAGGAAAGACTCACCAATGAAATTCGTGATTGTATTCAGGATACTTTGCAACCTACAGGTGTTGCAGTGGTAATAGAATGTACTCATTTGTGTATGCAAATGCGTGGAGTACAGAAGCAAAATTCAGTTACAACTACTTCGGCTTTTACAGGTGCTTTTTTAACTGAACCAACCAGAAAAGAATTTATTAGTTTGATTTCATCTCAACTGAAGTAAAAAATCAAGTTTTAACCCTTTCTGCTTTTAAAAATCTATGATGACCATTAATATCTTTTACTATTTCAGTATTAAAACAGAATTTTTTTGCGATTAAAACAACATCATTTGCAAATTTCGGATTCAGTTCGAAAAACAAAAAGGGAACAGATTTTATTGATGCATATTCAATTATTCTATAGTAAAAAATTACGGGATTATTTTCATCTGAAAATAATGCGAGATGTGGTTCAAAATCTAAAACATTCTTCTTTATGTTTTGTTTTTCTTTATAACTGATATAAGGAGGGTTTGAAACAATCACATCAGGTATTTGCAAATCAGGATAATCAAATAACCTTAGTGCATTAACTTTTGAAAAATTTACATTAACACCATTTGCCTCAGCATTCTGTTTAGCCAGCAATAAAGCTTCTTCCGAAATATCTATTGCAAAAACCGAAGCCTCAGATAATTTATCTTTAAGAGTAATCGCGATGCATCCGCTTCCCGTACCTATGTCCAGAATTTTTAAATCTGATTTTTTTATACCTACAGAAAATCGCGCAACCATTTGCACTAATTCTTCAGTTTCTGGACGAGGAATTAAAACATTTTCATTTACTTTAAATTTAAGTCCGTAAAACTCTGCTTCACCCAAAATATATTGAATCGGTTTGTGTTTTTTTAAATCCTTACATATAAAATTCAATTTCAATAAATCACTTTGAAGAATATTTTCATTACATCTTAAAATGAGTTCAGCCTTTGAAAATCCAAGAACATGATTGAAACTCATTGAGATCAATTGATTTACTTCATCTTCAGGATAAATTTCTGAGAGTTCTTTTCGAAAAAAACCAATGATGTCAGAAATTTTATTAGATGGAATTCTCATTCTGAAAAATCAGATGGTCCAGGTAGTAAGTCCTTGATGAGTCAATTTAAATGGCTGTACAC
>JBKCIQ010000080.1:0-2083 GCA_046302135.1 Bacteroidota bacterium
TAAATTTGTAAACCGCCACAACGGTCCGCGAGGGAAGGAATTAGAGGGAATGCTTCAAAAAATTGGAGTTTCTAGTATTGAGGAATTGATGAATCAAACAATTCCTTCTAACATACGATTGAAAAAGCCCCTAAATGTTTCTCCTGCCATGACCGAGTATCAATACCTCAATCATCTCAGAGGTTTGGGGAAAAAGAATAAAGTTTATAAGACATACATCGGGATGGGATATTTTAATTCCGTTACGCCACCCGTTATTCAAAGAAATATTTTAGAAAATCCGGGATGGTATACAGCATATACTCCATATCAGGCAGAGATTGCGCAAGGCAGACTAGAAGCCTTACTGAATTTTCAAACTATGGTGATGGATCTTACTGCTATGCCTGTTGCGAATGCATCTCTATTAGATGAATCAACTGCGTCAGCAGAGGCAATGTTTATGTTTTATAACAACCGCACTAAGGAAAAACAAAAAAATAATGCAAATAAATTTTTTGTAAGTGAAACTTGTTTTCCTCAAACTATTGATGTTGTAAAGACGCGTGCAACACCCGTTGGAATTGAAGTGGTGGTTGGAAATTATAATACTCAAACCATTGATGACTCATTCTTCGGAATTTTGATTCAGTACCCTGACGTGAATGGAGAAGCAAATGATTTCAGCGCTTACATTGCTGATTTAAAACAAAAGCAAATTCAGGTTTGTGTAGCTTCTGATCTTCTTGCACTTGCGTTGCTTACCCCTCCCGGTGAATGGGGCGCTGATTGTGTAGTAGGGAACTCTCAAAGATTCGGAGTACCATTGGGATATGGTGGTCCGCATGCTGCTTTCTTCACTTGTAGAGATGAGTACAAAAGATTAATTCCGGGAAGAATCATTGGAGTTTCTGTTGATGCCCAAGGTAATAACGCCTTGCGTATGGCCTTACAAACGAGAGAGCAACATATCAAGCGTGAAAAAGCGACATCAAACATTTGTACTGCACAAGCATTGTTGGCTATTATGGCGAGTATGTATGCGGTATATCACGGTCCGGAAGGAATTCATTCAATAGCAGAACAAACCCATAATCATACTTCAAAGCTTGCAGATGCATTGAGTGCGGCGGGAATCAAAGTAATCACCAAAACATTTTTTGATACGATTGTTGTTGAGTGTGACGCCGAAAAGATTCATCAAAAATCAGTTGAAAATGGAATTAACTTCAGAAGAATAGATTCGTCTCATGTAGGAATTTCTATTGATCAAACAACTGAAGAAAATGATTTGAATGCAATACTTGATGTGTTTGAGGTAAAGCAAAAAATAAGTTCTTCGAATGCATCTGTCATAGAAAAATCTTCACTCAAAAGAAATTCAAAATACTTACAGCATCCCATTTTTAATTCGTTTCATAGTGAATCTGAAATGATGCGTTACATCAAGCGGCTAGAAAATAAAGATCTTTCTCTGGTGCATAGCATGATTTCATTAGGAAGTTGCACAATGAAGCTGAACGCAGCATCTGAGTTACTTCCTTTGACCTGGCCGGAGTTTGCAAGTATCCATCCGTTTGTGCCCGTTGATCAGGCTGCAGGGTATCAGGAAATAATTGAAACGCTTAACAAAGATCTTTCTGAAATTACAGGTTTTGCAAGAATGAGCATGCAGCCCAACAGTGGTGCGCAGGGAGAATATGCTGGGCTTATGGTGATACGCGCATATCATATTGCAAACGGGCATCAAAATAGAAATATCGCTTTAATTCCATCTTCTGCTCATGGAACTAACCCTGCAAGCGCGGCTATGGCAGGAATGAAAATCGTAATTGTGAAGTGTGATGAGAGAGGAAACATTGATGTGGAAGATTTAAAATCTAAAGCCATTTTACATAAGGATAATTTGTCTTGTCTGATGGTGACTTATCCTTCCACTCACGGTGTTTACGAAGAAGCCATCACCGATATAACACAGGTCATACATGACAATGGAGGACTTGTTTACATGGATGGAGCAAATATGAATGCGCAAGTAGGATTGACATCTCCAGGAAATATTGGTGCAGATGTTTGTCATTTGAATCTTCATAAAACTTTTGCG
>JBKCIQ010000081.1:0-21883 GCA_046302135.1 Bacteroidota bacterium
ACTCAAGATAAAAATAAAATAAGGACTACTGACGAAGAAAAATTGCAAATCAACGATGTGCAGATTGACTCTTCCAACATCAACATAAAAAAATCTACAAATAAAAATATAACGAATAATTTTGATAGTGCTTTAATTAAATCTGACGATAATAATAAAGCAGAGATAGTTAAAAGCAATGGAATTAAGGTGGATAACACAGACGCTTATACTGACAGCAAACCTATCCCAATAGACAAAAAATTTCCGGATGGACTCGTTTTCACAGTTCAAGTTGGTGCATTTAAAAACCCTGTACCTAATTCAACTTTCAAGGGGCTTACTCCAGTCAACGGAACGCAAACATCAACAGGATTTATAAGATATCAGGCAGGAATGTTTGATGTATATAAAGAGGCAAATGCCGCAAAAAACGACCTTGTGAAACTTGGATTTAAAGATGCTTTCGTCGCAGTTTACAAAAACAATCAAAGAATTCCTCTCAACGAAGCATTGAAGGAATTAAACCTATCAATAGAAAGTAATAGCAATAGCACTACAGGTATCACAAATGGAAATAACTTACCTGATGTTAATAAGATCTTTACTGAAAACAATAAATCAAACACATCAGTAATAAATAATTTTACATCAATAGATAAAATTACAGGCGTATTTTATACGTTACAAATAGGATTATTTTCCGATAATGTTAGGAGCCAAACCTATTATAATTTGTCACCTATTCAACTTGAACCTTACAATGGAAATAAATACAGGTATATGGCAGGTGTTTATAACAAATTGGAAAGAATCAGAACCGATGCATTGAAAGTTAGACAAATAGGAATTTCAGATGCTTTTATTTGTGCTTACCTAAATGGAAAAAGAGTAACGGTTTCCGAGATTAAAAATAAAGAGAACAATCCGAATTTCATTTTTGCAGAAGAAAAACCAATAATATTCAATAATTCAGAAGTAAATTCCAATGGCAGTTCTAAAGCTGATTCTACTAAAATAAATCAAGCAAATAGCAATACCAATAATAATGATATTATTTTTTCTAACGGAGTAAACAAAGAGCCTGATGCAACACCTGAAAATGGTATTAAATTATCTAATGAAGGAATAACATTTAAGATACAGATAGGCGCCTACAGTAAAGCGGTTCCCGGTAGTGTAACAGAAAACTGGATCAAAATAAAAAATTGGCCAATAAGGAATTATACAAATCAGAATCAATTGATAATTTATACCGTTGGAAGTTTTGGAGATTTTCAAAATGCAAAGAAATTGCTGGAACAAATTAAGTCAATAGGAGTTCAGGATGCTTTCATTACAATATTTAAGGATGGTAAAAGGCTATACGGTAATGAGGCGTCTCAATACACCAGATAATTTTTTCGTTTAGGCAGGCGTAAATTTAATAAACAACAAAGTTTTTACTGGTTTAATATTCCCAAAGATCACTTTCAAAATTATAGATAGATTGCTTTATTCTTTCCGCTTCATACAGAGCATCAATACCTTTGGCATATTCATTAACCTCCCTATCAAAAATATTACTTTCCTTAGTAATAAATGAGTTGTACATTCTCTTGTTGAATAAATCATCAAAAGAGATTTTTCTGGAATCGTTTTTAGAATTTAGGGCCGAATGATTTACCAAGATATCTCTGCATTCATCATATTCAACCCAAAAAACCGGCTCCAATTGTTTTTCTGAGATATTGTACCATACCGGACATATAGCTCTTATTCTAGAATCTAGAACAGATCTCTTACTATCAAAAAAATAATCTTCAATAATAAAATACTGACAGATTTCTTCAGCTCTTATGGTATCCAAAAAATAAATAATATTATTTTTTCCAAATTCATCTTCTAAAGTTTTTTGCTTTTTCCGAATTAAAGTTTGATTTAGTGAATCAGAATTAATTTCAGAAAAAAACTCTCTTTTACTGTAATTCATTGGACTAACATTTTTTTGAAAAACAGCTTTTTTCAACACATCGAAAAGTGAAGTTTTCTTATCATTTGGAATAAGCGGATATCTCAAAGGGTAATTAAGTTTTTCTCTTAAATCAATAGTCCGCCAAACCCTCTTTCCCCAAGTTACATCAGCTTCGCGTAAAAAATTGTATGGTAAGGGTTTTCTTACAGATGAACTTTCCCAAAGATCAGGTAGTTTCTGAGCAGAGAGAGAAAAATTAAAAACAAATAAAAAAAAGAAAAAACGCATCAGTTCTTGTAACGATTTTAATAATCAAAGATACTGATGCTAACTTTCAATTTTCTACTTTTCGCTTTTAAAATCGATTGAGACTGAATTTACGCAATACCTAAGTCCGGATTTTGTAGGTCCATCATCAAATAGATGACCTAAATGTCCTCCACAACGGGTACACATGATTTCTGTTCGCACCATTCCGTGAGAATAATCTGTTTGAGTTGTAATATTCCCCTTTTTAAATTCACCGTCAAAAGAAGGCCATCCACAATGAGACTCAAACTTATTACTACTTGAAAATAACTCTAGTCCACAACCTGCACAAACATAATTTCCATTATCAAAGTGGGCATTATACTTTCCCGTGTAGGGTCTTTCTGTTCCTTTTTGTCTAAGAATGTTGTATTGCTCGGCACTAAGCTTTTGCTTCCATTCTTCATCGGTTAGTTTTAAAGGTTGAATAGTATCCATATTATTATTTGAATTTAATTCTTTTTGATTTGATTTTTTTCTCGAATCTTTTGATGGATCCAAATCAGAATTTTGACAAGAAACTGTGTAGAATGCCAAGCAAAAAAACATCATGATTGTAACAAACAGCTTTTTTTCCTTTGTAATATTCGAATGTTTCATATTTACCCAAACTTACTCATTAGGACGTAAATATTATATTGTTAGATGATATTTTATTTAAACGGCTATTAAACGGTTTGTGAAGTAAATTTCAGGCCAAAATAATTGACAGTAATTTGGTAAAACTGGATACCAAAACTAAATTAGTATTTTAGTAAAAATGTTTACCTTGCTGTTATAGTATTAAAACATGAATTTTCTAGAAAATTATAGACTACTATCGAAAAACACCTTTCGCATCGATGTTTTTGCCAAGTATTATTATGAGTTGAATGACACAAAATCATTTTACGAAATGATAAAGACTGAAGTTTATAAAAATTCTGAAAAACTAATTCTAGGTGGGGGAAGTAATTTATTATTTACAAGAGATTTTAATGGTTTGGTAATTAAAAACAACTTATCCGGAATTGAGGTTATTTCCGAGACTGATACACAAATTAAAGTTAAAATAGGAGCCGGAGAAAACTGGCACAAGTTTGTGATGTGGGCAGTAAACAGAAATCTAGGTGGGGTTGAAAATTTATCATTAATACCCGGTAACGTTGGAGCAACTCCTATGCAGAATATAGGTGCCTATGGAGTTGAGATCAAAGATGTGTTCGACTCTCTTACAGCTTTGCATATGGATACAGGAGAGGAGATTAATTTCAATAAAAAAGATTGCGAGTTCGGATATAGGGAAAGTGTATTTAAACGCAAGTTCAAAAATAAATTTATTATTAATTCTGTATCATTAACACTGGAAAAGTTTCCAAAATTTAATGTTTCATACGGAAACATTTCTCAGGAACTTGAAGCAAAAGGTGTTAAAGAACTATCGGTAAAAGCTATCAGTGATGCAGTTATAAATATCCGGAAAAGTAAACTTCCAGCACCGGAAGAAATTGGCAATGCCGGTAGTTTTTTTAAAAATCCTGAAGTTGGCAAACAACAGTACGAAAAAATACTTAAAGATTTCCCAAATGTTGTTGCCTACCCATTAGAAAATGGGAATGTAAAACTTGCGGCAGGATGGCTGATTGAAAATTGCGGATGGAAAGGCTTAAGAGATGGAGATGCCGGAGTACATACGAAACAGGCTTTAGTACTTGTAAATTACGGTAAAGCCACAGGAAAACATATTTTTGAACTATCAACGAGAATTATGCAATCCGTTGAAGAGAAATTTGGAGTATTACTTGAAAGAGAAGTAAACATCTATTGATCTAATAAATTGATTTTTTTTAAGAAGCAATTTCAAAGAGACCAAATAATTTTCACAACAATTATAATCTTAGTAATTGTTTTATCATCATGCTCTTTACGGAAAAATTATTTCAGATCCTACAATGATATTTATTCGGCTTCAGAAAGTGATAAAATTATTTTTACAAATTCAATTATACATCAGGATAATCAAAATTCGTGGTTGTATTATAGCATAGAGTCTATTCAATTAAGATATAAAAAAACAGATTTTGATTCTCTTTATACCGCAACTTTTAAACTATCGTATCAACTTCCTGAAGCCTCAGGCCATAAAAAATCCGGGGATACCCTCTACTTCATATTATCTGACCACATTAAAAAAATTACAAAACACAAAATAGAGGGTAAAGTAAAAATAAAAATTACTCAAGGATTTAAAGGTTTTCTTGACATATCATTACTTGATCTAAATTCAGGTAGAAGAGGTTTTATTGCTGTTTATGTAAATAAGGAAGACATTTTATCAGGTCAAAACTTTTTTTTATCAAAAAACAGATTCAATGAAAATCCGGATTATAAAATTATTCCAGGAGATTCAATTTTTTTCTACAATAACCGTCTAAGACAATTAAAAAAAATTCAAATACACGAATTTAATTTGCCTGATGAACCCGCTCCCCCACCCTTTTCAAGCATCGAAACTTCATATGAAATAAAGCCGAAAAAAACTTTCAATTTATTCAACTCATCCGGCAATTTCAAGCAACGGATTAATGCTAAAGGTTTTTATTTCTTTAAATCAGACAGCTCTATAAACAAGGGGCTGTGCGTATCAGTAATAGACGAGAATTTTCCATTAATTGTTTCTGATAGTGAAAAAATTAATTGCATGAGATATATTTTGAGCAACGATGAATTTAAAATGGCAAAATCTTCTGAACAAAACAAGAATACAATTATTGAACTTTGGAAGATTTTTACAGGCAGTGAAAAACGCGCTACTAATCTAATGTCCGAATGGTATAAACGAGCATCAATTGCAAATGATTTTTTTACAGCGGTAAAAGAGGGATGGAAAACTGACAGAGGAATGATTTTCTTAGTTTTCGGACATCCAAGAAAAGTGGAGAAAACAAATGAAAAAGAAACGTGGTTTTACGGTGATAATAACGCATTACATTCATTTTACTTTGAATTTGATAAAATTCAAAGTCCTTATTCAGAAAATGAGTATTTATTAAGAAGGAGTACTTCCTTAAAAAACAGATGGTATGAGGCAGTAGATACTTGGAGAAAAGGAAGAATTTATAGTGGTTATTAAAAAATGTCAACATGACATGAATGGTGTTTGCATGAAAATTGATTAATAGACAGAACTTGAAAAAGCAATTCAAAATAGATTTACATGTTTTGTTCCCTTTTATAATAACACTAATATTATGGGTAATATTTTATTGCCAGAAAGAATTTAATCTGGACGTTAAACCATTTGGCTTAATACCTAGAAACTTTGCAAGTTTGACAGGAATTGTTACACATTTTTTTGTGCATGGCAGTTTCAATCATATTTTATCCAATACTCTATCATTTTTAGTATTAAGCTTATTGCTTTTTACAGGATACAGAAAAATTGCATTCGGTGTATTTTTTAACCTATTGCTTTCTACAGGTACAATTTTATGGCTTATCGGAAGAAATATTGAAAACGGCAAAACAGTTTATCATATAGGTGCAAGTGGCGTAATTTTTTCGCTTTTCGGTTTTCTTTTACTAAGTGGACTTATTAGAAAAAACAAACCGCAGATGGCACTAAGTGCCTTGGTTATTTTTTTATACGGCTACCTTGTTTGGGGAATTTTTCCAATTGAGAAACAGATCAGTTGGGACGGCCATCTTTCCGGTCTCTTAGGTGGCTTAATATTTGCATTTTTATACAGCAAAAAAGAACCTAAATCTATAAATCAAATATTTACTGAGGAAGAGGAAAATGCACTGGACAATTTACCTCCATCTGAAAAATACTGGCTTCAAAAAAATCAAGAAGACAGCATTGAGGAAAATAACATTAAGGTAAATTATAATCCCATCATTTTAAATTTTAAATACGATTATAAAGAGGAAGATCCAAAAACTGAAAATAAAGGAAACACTAAAGACTGATTCAATCGTTTAAACTGATTATATTTACATAATTTTAAATTAAAATTATGGTACATTTAGTTATCTTCAGGCATGGTCAGTCTGTTTGGAATCTTGAAAATAAGTTTACCGGTTGGGTAGATGTTGAATTAAGTTCAAAAGGTATTGAAGAAGCGAAATCAGCAGGAATTAAACTAAAAGGTTACAAATTTAACGAAGGCTACACTTCAGTTTTAAAAAGAGCAAGGAACACACTTGAAATAGCATTAAAGGAATGTGAGATGGATAAAATTCATGTTACAAGTAATGCGGCACTCAATGAAAGAATGTATGGTGATCTTCAGGGCCTAAACAAATCTGAAACTGCTGCTAAATTTGGGGAAGATCAGGTAAGGATATGGAGGAGAAGTTTTGATATTGCTCCACCTGGAGGAGAAAGTTTAAAAGATACTGCCGCCAGAGTTATTCCATATTTTGAATCTGAAATTGCACCAAAATTAAAATCAGGGAAGAATATTGTTTTAGCGGCGCACGGAAATAGTTTAAGAGCATTGATAATGCACTTGGAAAAAATGACACCAGATCAAATCTTGGAATTTGAAATTGGTACTGCGGTGCCTCGTGTATATGAGCTAGATGAAAATTTAGAAATAATCAGTGTAAAAAATTTATAACCGTCAAAATTCTGATCTATGGATAAGAAAGAACAAATTATTACACTATTAAGTAATAAATCTGTGATGAAACAGGATGTTTATAAAAAAACATTCGAAACATTCAAATTACTTGGAAAAACAATTAAAGATGTTGCAAGTGACTTACAAGAAAAACTTAGTTCAGTCGACAAAAGAATCAGCGTAGCAGTTACATTTAAAAGTGATTTTGAAATTGAATTGAAAGTTGCAGGAGATATATTGGTATTTCATATGCATACCAATGTATTTGATTTTGACAGAAGTCATCCCATGTTTAAAACATCCTACATCAAGCAAAATGAATACAACAGTTATTGCGGAATCATTTATGCTTATAATTTTCTTTCTGATTCTTTCAAATACAACAGATTAGGTGACTCCGGTTATCTTATCGGAAGATTATTTGTAAACAGGGAACAGCGTTTTTTCATGGAAGCAAAACCGCCAATCGGATACCGTTACAATACTTTTTCAGCAGATGCAATAGACCCCGAAACATTAAAAGAAATAGTTTATGATCTGGTTATTTATGTAGTAACATTCGATCTTTTCACTCCACCTTTTGAAATTGTTAAAGAAATCAGTGTTAACGAGATTGTTGATCGGATCAACAGTAACAATTTAAAAACAGGAAAACGTCTAGGTTATCGATTAAGTGCAGAAAAAGAAGATGAGGATATCAATCTATAACTTTTATTTTCCCCTACCCTGTATAACTATAAGTACCGTATAAATCAAAATTTTAAAGTCAACTATCAAGCTCATATTTTCGAGATAGAGTAAATCATATCTCAATCTTTCCACCATCTGATCAACGTTTTCAGCGTAACCATATTTAACCTGACCCCAAGACGTTATACCGGGTCTAATTTTCTGTAACATTCTATAGTGTGGTGCCTTCTCAACGATACGCTCAATAAAGAATTTTCTCTCCGGCCTAGGACCAACAATACTCATTTCGCCAATTAACACGTTGTAAAACTGAGGCAGTTCATCCATCCTTGACTTCCTGAGGAATTTTCCTATACCAGTTATTCGCGGATCGTTCTCACTTGAAAGTGCAGGACCATTCTTCTCGGCATCAATTACCATACTCCTAAACTTTATTATTTGAAATGGTTTCCCTCGCAAACCGATTCTCTCATGAACATAAAATGCTGGACCTTTACTTGATAATTTAACCAATAAAAACAATATCAGATATAACCACGAAAAAACTATTAATACAAACAAAGATGCGGATACATCAATAAACCTTTTGGTTGAAATCTGCCAGGCAGGCATCAAATCTCTTCTGATCTCAATAAGCGGCGCATCTAAAATACTGCTCATTTTAACGGAACCTGAGAGAATATCAAACATGTCGGGAATAATTTTAATTATAATATCCGAGTCGTCGAGTAATGTAATTAAACGCTCTATGTATTTATGTTCGAATGATTCAATTGCTATAATCACTTCTTCTATATTATGCAACTCGATAATTGAATTAATATCTTTTAACTCCCCTAGATGCGGTAAATCTTTTTTCAACTCTTCAGAAAAACCGTTTTTCTCATCAACGTGTACAAAACCTACGAAGAGATTACCGTTGGCTTTTTTTAATCCGTTGATCTCCTTAAAAAGCCTCAAAGCGTTCTCATTACTTCCAATTATTATAGTTTTAAACCCTATTTCTCTTTTGTGAATTTTTTTGTTTGTTATACTTGTTAAGATAAAACGAAACAATTCGGTTAACCCGAAATGTAGTCCGAATAAAGTAAGGATTAACTCGTAATAAGAACGGTAAGTTGGAATTGTATCATCCAATAAAGAAATGAAGAAAATAACAATTACACCAATTAACGATGTAATAAGGGTTTGATAAAATTCCTGAAGTCTTGATTTTCTGTATACATTCTTGTAAAATCCGATGAGATAATAAAAAATTAACCATGATAAAGGAATGATAACTATACCCTGATAGAACCTTATATCAAACAAATGCTCCGAAACTTTTCCAAAAATTCCGGCTTCAATTTTTATTTTTCTATAGGTAAAGAAAAGTGCCCAGGCAATTGCAGCTGACAGGTAATCTGCTAAGATGTATTTCAGAACCTGTAGCTTTTTGTTCATTCTTTACTGTCTTATTACTTTAATATTATCCAAGTATATTCTTGGTTCAGGGCCACCGCTAGGCGTGGAAGCTCTCAAAACCAAATAAAAATTAGAAAGTGTTGGTGCAACATTGATGTTTTCGGTAAGTGGGATATAAGTTTTTTTCCATTGACCTTGCGTATCATACACCTGAGCACAAAGTCTTATGTCATTAAATCCATTGCTAACTGAAACAAAAATATTTACATTGGTTTTATAATGCATTTCTAAATAACATAACCTCCCCTGAATCTGATATGGGATAGCAGAACCGGTAATTGCATCAAATACCTGGTAGTAACTATCCAGATAGACAAACCCACAATTTCCCTGACCCGGTATCGCTTCCGGACCGCTTCCTGAGTAAACGGTGAGAAAGGTATCCGCAGATGGTGTCGGGGAGAAAATAGTTCCTGGGTTGGAAAATGATTCAAGACGAAGAAAGGAAATACCTGAAAAATAGGTAAAGTTTGGAATTACAGTTTGAACCTGACCTCTCTTTAGATCAACATTCGTTTCATAAAACTGTGCCATTGGATAGATGGAACGCAATGACTCTATCCCAACATTTTTAATCCCTGCACGCATTTTTATTACTTTATTACCTTCTGCAAGAACAGGTATTCTGCTTCCGACAGGAAAACAACCAATGAAATCATCACCAATAAATACCCATATATCACTAAAATCCTGAAGTTTAGTCCCTTGATTTAATGAGTCTGTTGTAAAATCGCAATAAGGTACATAAATGTAAGATGGAATCTCTTCATCAGGATTAAGTTTTTTACACCCGACGAAAATTAAGATCAAAACAATAAAAAAAAACGTAACTTTTTTAATCACAAAATTCCCTTTCAAAAGGAACGTAAAAATACTCAGCTTATTGTCTGTTTTTCCAAAAAATTTGATTGTGGTAATAACTTTTCTTTAATGAGTTCTGCAACACTGAGTGCCTTTATTGCGTGGTCGAGGTTAACAGTTGGCTCACAATTATTCTTAATACAATCAGCGAAATGAGCCAATTGAGTTCTTATAGCATTTCCAGGAGTTACCTCCGGAAACAATAACTCTGCATCTTTCTCAACTTCTGTTTTGGTTATAATACCCGTTTTATTTTCAAGAAAATTCATTGAAATGGACGCATCCTTTTGATATACTCGTGTAATACGCATATTTTTAACCGCCAATCGGCTTGCAGTTAAGGATGCGGTGCATCCGTTATCAAATTCTATTCTGGTGTTTACGATATCGGGACTTCCATTTAGAATACCAACAGATGTCGCATTAATTTTTTTAATTGGTGAATCAACTAACTGCAACATGATGTCTATATCATGAACCATAATGTCCTCTAATACAGAAACATTTTTATTGGTTTTTTTAAACTCGGCCAGGCGATGACTTTCTATAAATACCGGAGACTTAATAAACCTAAGTCCATTCAAAAAAGCGGGATTAAATCTTTCAACGTGGCCAACTTGAATTTTCACGCCAGCTTCTTTTGCCATTGAAAATAAAATTTTTGCTTGATCTAAATGAACGGTCACCGGTTTTTCTATGAACAAGTGTTTAAATGCGCGTATTCCTTTTTGAGCTATGGAGAAATGACTTTCTGTGGTCGAAACGATATCCAGTGCGTCAGAAACTTCAATTAATTCCTCTGCCGAAGCGAATTTCTTTATTCCAAATTCATTTGATACCTGTTCAGATAGTTCTTCATTAGAGTCGTAAATACCTACCAATTCGAATTCCTTTATTTCACTCAATTGTTTAAGGTGAATCTGACCGAACCTTCCAACTCCAAAAATGCCAAGTCTTATCATTGTTTTATTTTTATAAACTGTTTCAAATCTATCCGATAATTAATAATTGATTGTTAGTAACACAAAATACATTTCAAAAGCACCTTGTTGATTTCCTTTAGTTTTGTGTAATATGTTAAGAAGAGAAGACACCTATCGTCATTTAGGAATGAGGAAAAAGTTGGTTGATGTTTTAAAAACCAAAGGGATAAAGGATGAAAAGGTATTAAA
This sequence comes from Bacteroidota bacterium, assembly GCA_046302135.1. Taxonomy (GTDB): domain Bacteria; phylum Bacteroidota; class Bacteroidia; order B-17B0; family Aurantibacillaceae; genus AM-1111. Next base: position 11,037 of record JBKCIQ010000081.1, read on the forward strand.
TGCCATCGGAAATATCCCTAGGCATATGTTTATAGAAGAAACAAAATTTACTGCTTTTGTTGAAAAGGCATATGATGATATTGCTTTTCCAATAGGTGCAGGGCAAACTATTTCACATCCATTTACGGTTGCTTTTCAAACGGAATTACTGGATATAAAAAAGGGTGAAAAGGTACTTGAAATAGGAACGGGATGCGGATATCAAACAGCGGTTTTGGCCGAAATGGGAGCTAAAATTTACAGCGTAGAAAGAATTCGCTCGCTACATGAGAAAGCGAGGAATCTCTTGCCCAAGTTGGGGTACTCTGCAAGACTTGTTTATGGAGATGGTTACAAAGGTTTACCATTTTATGCTCCGTTTGACAAAATTATTGTAACAGCCGCAGCACCTTACATTCCTAAGGATTTACTGATGCAATTGAAAGGAAATGGCAAGATGATCATTCCAATAGGTGAGGGAGAACAACAAATAATGAATCTTATCATCAGACGTACGGGCACAGACTTTGAGAAAACCGAATTAGGGAAATTTCGGTTTGTACCAATGCTTTCCGACAAATCCTAACTTACCGGCCACGTGCTGAGTAAGTAGATAATTACTGAATTATTTAATTATTAAAAATTTGATTTTATGTTTAAAACAAACAACATGAAAAAAACGCTTGTGTTTGCACTTATTTTAAGTAGCGCCACTTTGCTTGCACAAGATCTGACTTCAAAAAAAGGCGAGAAAATTCTTCCTGAATCAGGCGATTGGTCAATAGGTATAGATGGAAGCCCATTCTTGAATTATACCGGAAACCTTTTTAATGGAAACACGTCAAACACAACGCCAGGCGTTAACTTTTTAACTGATAACAATTCTATTATCGGTAAATGGTTTAAAGAAGAAAAAACTGCTTACAGAGTCGGCATAAGGCTCGGCTTTGGCAACTCGAAAAAAAACGGATTACCTGAACAAGACAATTACTCTGGAGACCCTCCCGCTCCGCTAGTTACAGATGTAATGAAAATGACCTATAGTCGAATTGCCCTAATTGCGGGTATGGAAAAGCGGAAAGGAAATACCAGATTACAAGGATATTATGGAGCGGAGGCTGGAATTTCTTTGGGATCTGATAAAACAAGCTACACCTATGGAAATAGTTTTTCAGATACCAACACTGATCCCACAATTTGGGATTTTGGCAATGACGAAGCAATTGCATCAGGCGGATCACGTTTCACAGAGATAAAATCAGGAATGGGTTTTGGCTTAGGAATACGTGGATTTATTGGTGCAGAATATTTCGTATTACCAAAAATCTCAATTGGAGGAGAATTTGGCTGGGGAATAGTATTACAAACGCAGGGTGAAGGTACTTCAACGGTTGAATATTGGGACGGAACAAAAGCAGCAACAACAGAATTAAAGAGAGGAAAATCATCTGCCTTTGGGTTAGATGTTGACAATAACAATTCTGTTTTTGGTCCTGCGGCAACACTAAGGATAAATCTACACTTCTGAAAAAATTTACTTAGAAGCCCTGCTGATTTATCAGTGGGGTTTTATATTTTGTAAAACAATTTCTTTCACAATTTCCTCACAACGATTTTTTATCATTTGAAAAACCAGCTCAAAACCATCTTCGCCACCATACCAAGGATCAGGAACTTCTCTTTCCTCACCTAAAAACATCTTTACCTTATTCTTTTGAGTTTCATCTTTAGCCATCTGTAGTATGTTTCTTTTATTGCTTTTATCCATAACATAGATGACATCAAAATTTTCAAAATCATTTAACTTAAATTTCCTGCTTATCAAACCAGAAATATCCACTCCATTTTTTAAGGCATTTCTCTGTGACCTCTTGTCAGGATTTTCTCCGTTATGATGTCCTGATGTTCCTGCGGAGTCCACTGTGACCATTAGGTTATTTTCAGATGCAATCTTTCGCATCAATCCTTCAGCAACAGGACTTCTGCAAATATTACCAAGACAAACCATAAGAATTTTCATGATATGAAATTTGTTTAAGCTTTAGGGAAATTTGCACTGTGCAAATCATTGTACCTTTTAAGAAAATAATATAACTTTTTCCGTTTTTGTTTTTTAGTCAATTTTGAAAATTCTTTGAAAAGATTGATATCCCGCTTCAAAATTACTTCCAAATTCTCAGGAGTCATTAAAAGCGTTTTACCATAATAAAAATCAAAAATAAACTCCCTGGTTTCTTTTGCTCTTAACGGATTACCAGTAATACCAGAGGCGCCATTCATAGAGGGATCATAGAAAGGACCATCACTTCTGAAAGCTTCTATTGATATATTCCCAATGAAATGACTTATGTTTCCAAATACAGGTATCCTGCAAAAGGTACCTTCAACATTAAGATAAACAAAATTATTTTGCACAAAACAAAAAAGCTGATCTGTCGAAATTAAACTGATTCCCTTCCCTTTCCTGTAAACAATGGTATCCTGAAGATCAACCAGTTTATGATAAAATTCTAATTGATTTTTTTCAATTTTTGTAAGAATTAAGGCCCTTGGAACTGCATTACATTGTCTGAAATCCTGGTAGCTTAAATATATTCCTTCGTTAAAAAAATAATCTTTATTGTAGGGTGTGGAATCTTTATTGTTCTTTATTTTAAGAAAACCTGAAGCAGTGTAGATAGAATCAGTAGTTTGCGCCTGAAAAAAAAACGAGTAAAAAACAAATATTATGAGGAAGATTTTTTTCAATGCAAAATAACTTCCGAAATTTACCTAAATTTATTTTAGTTTGGTGAATCATAAAAACTTAGACTATGAAAAAATACATTTTATTTTTTTTAATACTTTTTTCTGTTGCGGGATACTCTCAATTTAAAAAATTCAATACCAACTTAATTAAGTATATTTCAAAAAATGCACAACAACCAGGTCAACTTCCGATTTTGATAAAGGGTGAGATGAACTCTATTGTATCAGCTCAAAATCAAATCGGGTTCAAACTAAATTACAGTTACGGAAGTATAGCAAGAATAACGGCCAACCCTCAGCAAATTCTTGCGCTTGCAGAAAAGACATTTGTAACCCGTATAGAACTAATAGAAAATAAAAAAATAAAACTACTGAATGACACCATGAGGGTAAGAAATAATATCAATCCAGTACAAACAGGAATGGCACCGTTATCACAAGCCTACAAAGGAAATGGTGTAGTAATTGGAATGATTGATTCCGGACACGATTTCACTCACCCTGATTTCAAAGACAGCTTAACAGGAAAATCCAGAATTTTAAAAATTTGGGATCAAACTTTTCCTGTTTCTTCAAACACTCCTATATCTTTTGGATACGGACAAGAATGGGATAGTTCCGCTTTCAATTCAAATAATTGTCCCCACACAGACGTTGCTTATTACGGGCATGGAACTCATACTGCGGGAATAGCAGGAAGTAATGGCGGCAAAAGCGGACAATGTATTGGGGTTGCACCGAAATCAGAATTCTTATCAGTTGCACTGGATTTTTACGCAATTGGTCCAACAATTAGCGATGCTGTTCACTACATATTTTCTGAAGCTACAGCTCTTGGTAAACCCTGTGTAATTAATGCAAGCGTTGGTGATTATTATGGTTCTCACGATGGTAAAGATTTACAATCACAAATGATTGATGCAATGTTACAAACGCCGGGAAGATTATTGGTTGGTGCAGCAGGTAACTCAGGAAATTACAAATATCATGTAGGATATAATTTATCAAACGATACTAATTTTACTTATATAACCAATAATACAAATACCATCAACTTTCAGTTGTATGCAGATGTGCCACAATTCATAAACGCCAATTATAGGATTGGAGCTAATGATCAAAATTTTAATCATAGAGGTCAAACAGGATTTTTTAATTTCAATTACGCTTTGGGAACCATAAAGTATGATACAATTTTTAATGGATTGAACAGACTTGCTATCGTTCAAACTTCAGCTGATACATCTATGGGTGTGTATACGTTAGACGTTACTATCTACGTCGATTCATTAAATTACAAATGGAGCTTGGATGCTACAGGATCTGGTAAATTAGACAGTTGGAATTTTGACTATTTTGGAACCGGTTTGCCATCGGTATCAGCTCATCCCGAAATGCAATATTATAAATATCCGGATTCACTAATGACAATTGTAAGCGGTTTTCAATGCCTTGATAATGTGGTAACAGTTGGAAATTATATTAACATGACATCGTGGATTGATGTAAACAATAATTTACAGAGTATACCATACACGACCGGCCAAATATCTTCAATGAGCAGTCAGGGCCCAACAAGAGACGGAAGAATAAAGCCCGATATAACAGCAAGCGGAGATCAGATTCTATCAAGTGGTGTGCTTTCACTTATGCCTTCAATTATTCAAAATAATCCGTCAAACGTGTCTACTGACAGCTTGCATGTAATGGGAGGAGGAACGAGTTCTTCGGCCCCAGTTGTGGCAGGTATAGGAGCCTTGTTTTTAGAGATGCAACCTCAGTCAATACCATCACTATTTTTACAGTCTGTAACCAGCTGCGCAAAGCAAGATATTTTTACCGGAAATAATTTACCGAATACAGTTTGGGGATATGGAAAAGTAGATGGATTTGCTGTTATGACGTGCGCTGCATTATCAATTGAAAATATCAATAAAAACCCAAAAATTAACGTGTATCCTAATCCTGCACAATCTGAATTTAATTTTTTGCTGAATGAAAAATATTGCGGAGGAAAATTGATACTTTTTGACTTAATGGGTAAGGAAATTTTCTTTCAAAAATTAAGTTGCAAAGAATCTGAAATAAAAATTTTAACAGATAAATTACCCAGTGGATTAATCTATTACAAAATTGAAAATGAGGACAAATATTCTGAAAGCGGTAAACTAATCATTACACATTAAAATTTAATGCTTTAAAAATGAAATTAGCTTGCGTTTAGCTTTCCAGAAATTAATAGGAAAGACAGGAACCTAACCATTTTTCTGCTTCCTGAACTGACCATCCTTTTCTTTTAGCATAGTCCTCAACCTGCTCCTTTGTTATTCTTCCTACGCCAAAATAATTGGATTGCGGATGCGAGAAATAAAGACCTGAAACTGCCGCTGTAGGATACATTGCCATACTTTCGGTTAGTTGAATTCCTGTATTTTTTTCAACCTGTAACAATTGCCAGATGGTTAATTTTTCTGTGTGATCCGGCTGTGCAGGATAACCAGGCGCCGGTCTTATTCCTTTATAAGTTTCCTTAATGATGTCTTCTTTCGATAGATTTTCATCTGAGGCATATCCCCATATTTCTTTTCTGACTTTTTCATGAAGTAACTCTGCAAATGCTTCCGCGAGACGATCAGCTAGGGCTTTAAGCATAATGGCATTGTAATCATCGTGATCTTTTTCAAATTCAGTTACTTTTTTCTCTATTCCAATTCCGGTTGTAACTGCAAAAGCTCCAATGTAATCAATTTGCTCTCCTTTCGGCGCAATGAAATCAGATAAAGCAATATTGAATTGTCCTTCCGGCTTTTTAGTTTGTTGTCTTATTGTATGGAATTTGGATTTTTGATTTTCATTTTCAAAAACTAAAATATCATCTCCTTCAGAATTAGCAGGGAAGATTCCAGTAACAGCATTGGCTGTAAGCCACTTTTCATTAATGATTTTTTGTAGCATGATTTGTGCATCGTCAAAAAGTTTTTTAGCCTCTGCACCTCGTTGTTCATCTTGAAAAATCTTAGGGTAAGACCCCTTCATTTCCCAACTGTGAAAAAACGGAGTCCAATCGATATATTCAGCAATATCCTTTAAAGAGTAATCATTTAAAACGGTTATGCCTAAATTTTTTGGTTGTTTAATCAATGTATTCTTCCAATCTACAGGAAACTTATTTTTTCCAGCTTCTGATAAAGAAATGTATTTTGTAGTATTACCGGCATTTTTTTGCAATTCTCTTAAGTGTTCGTACTCTGCTTTTGTTTTGCCGATAAATTCCTTTTTGAGTTCTTCAGAAATTAAACTGCTCACCACAGGAACAGAACGCGAGGCGTCATTAACATGGATTACAGGGTGAGAGTAATGAGGTTCTATTTTAACTGCGGTATGAACTTTGGAGGTAGTAGCACCACCAATCATTAGAGGAATATTGAATTTCAATCTTTCCATTTCTTTGGCAACATGTACCATCTCATCCAATGATGGTGTTATCAAACCACTTAAACCAATTACATCAACATTTTCTTTCTTTGCTGTTTCAAGAATTTTATCGCAAGGAACCATAACTCCAAGGTCAATGATGTCGTAGTTGTTACAAGCAAGTACAACACCCACAATGTTTTTACCTATGTCGTGAACATCTCCTTTAACAGTAGCCATCAGGATTTTTCCTTTCTTTTGTTCTGTCCCAGTTTTCTCTGCTTCTAAATATGGTAAAAGGTAGGCAACCGCTTTTTTCATAACTCTAGCACTTTTTACCACCTGAGGTAAAAACATTTTGCCACTACCGAAAAGATCACCCACTAAATTCATTCCATCCATTAAAGGCCCTTCTATAACGTGTAAAGTTTTTTCAAACTTTTTTCTTACTTCCTCAACATCTGTTTCAATATGATCAGTTATTCCTTTTACGAGTGCGTGTTTTAATCTTTCTTCAACAGGTGCTTTTCTCCATTCTTCTTCTTTTTCAATTTTTTCTCCCGATTTGTTCTTTACCTTTTCGGCAAACTCTATCAATCTTTCTGTGGCATCCTCCCTCCTATCGAGCAAAACATCTTCTACTAATTCCAGTAAATCTTTTGGTATTTCATCATATACAACCAATTGAGAAGGATTCACTATTCCCATGTCCATTCCTGCCTTGGTACCATGATATAAAAATGCAGCATGTATCGCCTCGCGTACATAATCATTACCTCTAAAAGAAAAACTTACATTGCTCACTCCACCGCTTACTTTTGCAAGTGGTAGATTTTTCTTGATCCATTTAGTGGCTTCAAAAAAATCTAAGGCATTTTTTCTGTGCTCCTCCATACCTGTTGCAACAGGAAAAATATTCGGATCAAAAATGATATCCTGTGGTGGAAAACCAACTTTTTCAGTAAGGATTTTATACGCCCTTTCACAGATCTCTATCCGTCTTTGTAAGGTGTCTGCTTGCCCTTGTTCATCAAAAGCCATTATTATTACAGCGGCGCCATAATGCCTTACAGTTTCTGCTTGCTTAATGAATTCCTCTTCTCCCCCTTTTAGTGAAATCGAATTAACAATGGCTTTGCCTTGAACACATTTCAATCCGGCTTCAATCACTTCGAACTTCGAAGAATCAATCATGATTGGCACTCTCGCAATGTCAGGCTCTGAAGCAACTAGATTAAGAAAAGTAGTCATTGCCTCAACTGCATCCAACATCCCTTCATCCATGTTAACGTCAATTGCCTGAGCTCCTCCTTCTACCTGGTCTCTCGCAATCGCTAAAGCTTCATCAAATTGTCCTTCTTTAATTAGACGCAAGAACTTTTTAGACCCTGTAACATTAGTTCGTTCTCCCACATTCATGAAATTACTCTCAGGTAAAAGTGTTACTGCCTCTAGCCCACTAAGTCTTAGATATGGAGAAATGTTTGGTTTTTTCCTTGGGCTTGTATGTCTCGCATGTTCTGCAATGTGTCTGATATGATCCGGGGTAGTTCCACAACAACCACCAACGATATTTATAAAACCTGATTCTAAAAAGTCACAAACTTGATGACTCATGGTTTCAGGTGTCTCATCGTATTCACCAAACTGATTGGGCAAGCCAGCATTGGGATAGGCACTTACAAAGAATGGAGCTTTTTCAGATAGCTCTTGCAAGTAAGGCCGCATATCTTTTGCACCCAAGGCACAATTTAGTCCTATACTCAATAGTGGTACATGTGAAACGGAATTTAAAAAAGCTTCAACTGTTTGACCGCTTAGGGTTCTGCCACTTGCATCGGTTATTGTGCCTGAAATCATAACCGGAAGATGCTTATTTTTTTCGGTAAAAACTTTTTGTGCCGCGAACAATGCGGCTTTGGCATTTAGCGTATCGAAAATGGTCTCGATTAATAATAAATCAGAACCTCCGTCAATCAGTCCTCTAATCTGCTCAGCGTAGGCATCTGTAAGTTGATCAAAATTTATGGCTCTGTAACCCGGATTGTTAACGTCAGGCGATAGTGATGCGGTACGATTAGTTGGTCCTACGGCTCCTGCAACAAAGCAATGTCTTTCAGTTTCAGCTTCTAGTTTAAATTCTTCTATCGCTTTTTTGGCAAGTGAAGCAGATGCAAAATTCAATTCATAAGAAAGATCTTCCATGTGGTAATCTGCCATAGAGATGCGCTGAGCGTTGAACGTGTTGGTTTCAATAATATCAGCACCGGCATCGAGGTATTTTTTGTGAATTGTTAAAATGATATCAGGTTGAGTTAGGCTCAAGAGGTCATTATTTCCTTTTAAGTCATGAGCGAAATCCTTAAATCTATCACCTCGATAATCTTTTTCTTCCAATTTGTACTGTTGAATCATTGTGCCCATAGCTCCGTCGATAACGAGCACTCGATTTTCCAGTTCTTTTTCAATTGTATGCATTTTCAAATTCTATAAATTATTCAAAAAAAAATCTCTTCAGAAAAGATCAGAAGAGATTTAAAATTTTTACTTAAAGTTCTATCTGACTTATCTTTTCCCAATATGCTGGGTACGATTTGGCACCATTTGTTGAAAAAAACCGGTTGCCAAGGCTTCAAAGGGCGTTATCCCTCCACCTTTCCTGATAAGTTGTTAAAGAACGAGGATGCAAATATAATGTTTAGTAATTTATTTACATGTAAAAAGGAGGAATTAGATTTTAAAATTATATTATTTCTAATTTTTTATTGGAATTGATTAAAACTTTGTTCGATTAAGAAATTTTACTATTTTTGCGGTCCTAAATTAAAGGAGTTCTTTGTTTATGGCCCGTTCGTCTAGGGGTTAGGACGCGTCCCTTTCACGGACGAAACACGGGTTCGATTCCCGTACGGGCTACTGTAAAAAACTTTTAAACCCCTGAAAATCAAGTGTTTTCAGGGGTTTTTAGTTACTACAGGTGGATTTATAGGTGGATTTATAGGTGGATTTTCTTGAAATTTGCTTCTGGAAATTAATCAGTTTTACCATGAAAGCATCTCTAGAACTAGCATCTAAAAAAAACCGAAATGGCTTATATGAAATCTATGTAAGAATACAAGATGGAATAAAAAAAAGGCGAATAAAAGCGAATTGCGCCGTAGCCAAGTATCAATTCAAAGGTAAAAATCACAATCTACAATGGGTCAGAAATCACCCAAATGCCCATAAAATAAACGCCGATCTTAAATTCCTCATTGAGCAGCACAACGATGTTGTACTTTCCGCGAAAGTTGGAAAAAAAATTCTTACTCCTGAATCTGTTATCCATAAGGCAAATAAAGTAAACGAACCAGTTTCACTTATAAAGTTCATGGAGATAAAAATCAGTCAAATGCTGGAGTATAATCAGCGTAAGGGATACATTCAATCTCTAAACAAATGGAAAGCCTTCTGTCAAAAGCAAAAGTTGGGTGACTTGGATTTTAGAGAAATTGACGTTTACATTATAAAAAGCTTTGAAAATTATTTATTTAAAAAGGGTTTAAGTGACAACACAGTTTATGGAGACCTTAAGCGTATCCGATCGTGCTTCAATATGGCAATTAAGGAGCAATTAATAGCTGTTGGAGACTACGTTTTTAAGGCGTATACGATGCCAAAAGTAAAACGAAGTACAAAAGAAAAATTGACAATTCAAGAGTATCAAAAATTCCGAGACTTGAGTTATTCGAATGAATCATTAATTAAAACCGCTCAGCAAGCGTTTTTACTTGCCTACAACCTAGCAGGTGCACGGGTGGAAGATATTTTAACTCTAACATGGGATAACATTAAAAAGGACCGAATAGAATACAGGATGTCTAAAACCGGAGCCATCAACTCCTTTCAAATTACTCCTCAGATTAATGATATATTAAACTACTTTAAAAACATCAATAAAAATAATTCAAAACTTATCGTTCCTCTAATAAAAGATGATATATTAATTTTCAAAAACAGTAAGATTGAAAAGGAAAATGAAATGTATAAAAAGGAAATTGGCATTAAAACTGCCATACTAAATAAATACCTGAAAAAAATCGCCAGCGACGCAGAAATTGAAAAGAAAATAACAACACACGTATCAAGACACAGCTTCGCATCCATTGCCATAAAAAAATCTAACGGAGATATTAATTTTGTTCAAAATGCCTTGAAACACTCGAGCCCTAAAATTACCCAAATATATTTGGCGGATTTAGATAACGAATCAATGGATGAAAAAATGAAAAATGTTACAGACATTTGAGTGCATTTCAGTTACATCGCGCTCCTATATTTTCTGAAAGTTCTATTTGCGATAAAATCATGAACTGATTTTTTTGTAAACCAAAAAATTCTTCCAAGTCTGGAATATTCCAATTCATTAAGGTAGGGCCTACGTTTATCAAGTAAGGTTTTTGGCTTCACTTGCAAAAGTTTGCAGGTTTCTAAGATTGAATAATAATCCCATCCAGACAGTTGTGTTTGCTTGTCTTTTAAAGCATTTTCAACAGACTGCTTAATATACTCCATAAGATCAGGTAGATCAATTGTAACCTTCATGAAATTTATTTTGAAGAGGGATTATAATTACAGTTCATTTTGATTTTTACTGAATTTTATTCTGTTCAGAAATATTTTGCTGAACTTTAATTAGTAGAGCTGTAATGCAAGCAGTAAGTACC
>JBKCIQ010000082.1:0-9111 GCA_046302135.1 Bacteroidota bacterium
GAAGAACCTATAATACTATGCAACAAGTACAAAGAATATGAAAAAGTACCAATTGAACTTAAAATTGGTATATCTAAATTGGCAATAAAATGTACAGAAAATAATACCAATAAAGTAATTATCAAATTAGTGATTCCAAGATTAACTAAAACAAGTATTAAACAAACAAGAATAAGAAAAATATATTCTCTTAAATCTATGAATTTTTTAAAGTAAATTGTAAAAGCTATTCCACAAAGGAAAAGTATTGACCAATATGGAAAAAACGCTTTTTGTGGAAACACAAATGAGATAGAAATAAAAATTAAATAAAAAATCAATCTCCCCTTAAATCCATAATGAATTAATAAAGGAAACAAAAGAGCAAGAACCATGTAATACTGAAATTCGATAGCAAGTGTCCAATAAACCGGATTAATCCATTTGGCATTTTCAAAAAAGGGAACAAGGTACCCTAAATGTAACAATACATTATTAAAACTTGGAGTCAAATCTACATTAGCTGAACTAGGAACATAATTTCGAATTATTAAATATACTATTGCAATTAAAATAGAAACAACATAAGGAGGTTCAATTCTCAAAAATCTCTTATAAATAAACTTAAAAAAATTAGAGTGTCTATAATTAGCAGCAATCATGGATAGAGGAATTACAATTCCTGAAACAACAAAAAACAATTGAACTCCGTATTTACCGAAATAAAAAATGTTTAAGAGAATTTTATTTGAAAATAAATTAGTCGTAGTACATACAAAATGAAACAAACAGACTGAAGAGGCAGCAATTGCCCTTAAAGATGAAATTATGGGAATCTTATTATTCAAATAACAATATTTCAGGAAAACAATTCAAAATAGTGTTTTCTTTTTTTACTTGAATTAGAAACCAATTCAACAAAGGCCAAAGACTTTTCACTCATTTTGGAATAATCAACATCATTCATATTAATCGCAAATTCTAAAGAATCTTTAAAAAATTCAGGCAATGGCTCTAAATCCCATCCACATCCATGCTCATGAAGATTTCTCCATGGTGTTTTATTGCTGATAATTACAGGAACACCGCATTGTAGTGATTCAATGATACTATGACCAAAATTCTCATTTGATGTAGGAAGAAAAAGAAAATGATAATTTTTAATCACTTCAAAAATATTCTCATTTTTTAATTCACCTTTAAATTCAACTTTTATATTGGATCCTAGATTTTTAATAAGTGAAATACATTTTTTATAGTAGCTCACATCTTCTAAATTACCATATATGTCGTAGACTATATTATATTGAGTCTTATTAAAAGCACACAAAGATTCGATAGCAATATGCAAATTCTTAACCTTAGTCACTCTTGAAAGAAAAAAAAGTTTTAGATAACCGGGCTTTTTAATAATATCTCGTGAAAACCTATTAAGAGGTTTGGAGAAATTTTCAATTATTGTAACTGAAGCATCCATTCCAAAATGTTTTTTTATTTCAACCTCTTCAATTTTACTTGTGGCATGCCATTTAATATGATTATGCAATCCAATGAGCCGAGAAATAAAAATAAAACTTTTCTTTTTAAATGACTTGATTTTTAGAGCACCTGAACTTAACATTCCGCGGGGAGCTAAAACAATTTGACACGATATTTTTTTATTTTGATAGAGCCTCAATGGAAGGACAGAAAACCATTTACTATAAAGGCTATTGATATACATGTATTCAAATGGAACAGATCTCAATGCTTTCAAAATATTATTTTTTGAAAGTTTATATTTATCAAGGTAATAAATTTTGCTTCCATCATTTTGTGAAATCCATTGATCAATATCAATGTTTTTATATGGAGTAAGCTCACCCAAATCAGTATTAGTTGTGAGAATATAAAAATCAAAATAATCTTTCATTTCACAAACTAGGCTTTCAATAGATTTTACAGGTCCACCAGCCTTTCTGCCCGGTAAATACCATTCGGTCAAAATAATAATAGCTTTTTTTTTATTCAATCCCATTTTTATCAATCCAATAACCCAGGGCAACCAGATGCCACATCCTACTCCATGTAATTTCCTTATCAGATTTTAAAAACCTTAACCAAATTGCATTAAGTACATCGCCGTTAATTATATTTCTCTGAGACAATAAATTTATTTGATTTTCGCAAAAATTTTTTAATTCTGATCTCATCCAGTTTTCCCATGGCAAAGTGAATCCCATTTTCGGACGATTCCATACTTCTTGAGGTATAAGCTCCGGAATTGAATCACATAACAATTTTTTTGGAGTAACTGGGTATTTAAATTTATCATTCAGTGATAAAACAAATTCAACAAGACGATAATCAAGAAAAGGAACACGAAGCTCTAATCCTACAGCCATACTCATTTGATCTGCATCTCTTAATAAAACATTATGTAAATAAGTACTCATTTCAGCAACAGAATACTTTGAAAGCATTTTTTGCTTTCTATTATAATTCTCATTTCGCACGATTCTATAAACTTTATTCATTGGAAGCTGCTCCCTTTTAGACAAGCCTTTAACTAAACTGTCGTTCAATGTTTTTCTCATTACAGGGTATGAATACTCAAAATTTATAATTGGCTTTGACAAAAGTTCGGCAAGTTTTTTTGATTTAACGGATGAATCTTTAATACTATAAATTGAAGCGAACGCCATTCTCGAAAATCGTGGAACTGCATTGAGCCACCATTTTTTTTCAATTGAATAAAGATGTTTAAACAAACCGTATCCACAAAAAAGCTCATCTCCACCTAAACCAGTTAAAGCCATTTTTATACCCATTTCTCTTACTGATTTCGAAATAACATAAGAATTGGGCCCATCCCCACTTGGATGATCCATAGCATTTAAAGCTTCAGGTAGAAGGTTTAGAAAATTTTGAGGACTTAACTTAATAGAATGATGATTGGTATTGAATTTCTTGGCTATCTTACTTGCAATTTCATCCTCAGAAAAATTTCTTTCAGAAAATGAAACATTGAAGGTATCAATTTTCTGTGATGATATTTGGGACATTGCTCCTACTACAGCAGTGCTATCAATACCGCCGCTAAGAAACGCACCTGAACGCACATCAGCAACCATTCTTTTTTCTACAGAATTAAAAAACAAATTTTTAATCTCAGTATGAATTTCATTTAAATTTTGCTTTTCATTTCCATTATTCAAATAATTCGCCGGATTCCACCAACGGTGAATTTTAAGTTCATTATTTAATAAAGAAATATAATTTCCAGGCATTAGCATTTTAACATCCTCAATTATTGTATCTGGTGCATGAACAGTTTGATAACTCAAATAATCAATTAATGCATCACCAGATAATTTTCTACTTACCAATCCAGAAGCCAAAATAGATCTTAACTCCGAACTGAAAATAAAATTTCCCGACTCATAAAAATAATACAGCGGCTTAACACCCAATCTATCTCTGCCCAAAAACAACTCTTTATTAAAATTATCCCATATCGCGAACGCAAACATCCCATTAAACAAATCAATACAGGACTTCCCATACCTAATATAGGCAGCGAGTAAAACTTCGGTATCAGAGGATGTTTTAAATGGGTATGGCGAAAACGATGAGCCGTGAGGTGCCCTGCTCAATTCAAATCTCAAATCTTTGAAATTATATATTTCTCCGTTATAAACTATTGTGTATCGTCCATCAAAAGAATGTAAAGGTTGATTCGATCTAGAGTCAAGATCAATAATACTTAATCTTTTGTGGCCAAGAGAAATTTCATTTGACGACCAAAGTCCGGAGGCATCAGGACCTCTGTGAGCAAGACTATTGTTCATCTGCTCAACTTTTTTTATCCTTTCTTTAACCGGAATGGAGGAAGAAAAAATACCGTTTATTCCGCACATGAATTTAAACCTATGCTTTTTAAGTATCTGTCGCTACCCATCATTAAATTAATTCCTGCTTCAATAGGAATTAGGTTCCGATCAAGAATACTCAGCATCTTAGAATTATCAGGTTGCCTACGCGTCATATCTCCTTCTTTTAGTGGGGGAAGAAAAACAATTTTTGATTTTGATTGAGTAATTCTTATTACAATCTCGGCAAGTTCTTTAATTGTAAGTAATTTATCACTACCAATATTTAAAACATCATTCACAATCAAATTATTGTTATGACATTTCAATATCGTATCAATGTTATCATCGATATAAGTAAAGGTTCTTGTTTGAGACCCATCTCCGTAAATGGTAATATCTTCATTCTTAAGCGCGGCCGCCAGAAACTTTGAAACGACAAAGTCTACACTCTGATTTGGACCATAGGTATTGAAGAACCTAAAAATGGTGTACGGTAAACCGTATTGTTGATTGTAACTTCTGAAGAAACACTCACCAACATTTTTAACAACTGCATAAGGCACACGACTATTTAAAGGGGTTCTGAACTCATGCTGTGGGAGTTCAACAGGTTCACCATATACCTCTGAGGAAGATGAAAAATAAACACGTTTAATTACATTTTTAACTGAAAGGTCAAGAATATTTCTAATACCCTCAATATCCTTTAATACACTTATAGGGTTCTGCTGAGTTCTAATAACTCCTACTACAGCTGCGAAGTGGAATACATAATCAAATTTGTAAGCACTCATCAACTTAGCAATACAATCATAGTCATTAACATCACATTTAATAAAGTCCCAATTATTTTTTTTATCGGCAGGTAATTTAGATAAAGAACCTGTACTCAAATTATCGACAACCAGCACAAAATTATTTTCATCAAGAATTAACTTTTCTACTAGGGCACTTCCAATATTACCTGCACCACCGGTAATTAAAATATTCTTTTTCATACCATTAAATTAATGAATAAATTTTAGATGCCCATTTTTGTGGCGTTAATTGAAAGGCTTTTAAACGACTTTCATTTTGCATTAACTTCAACTCACTCAAACTGAGTTTACTAAACATCAACATTTTCAATTTTAAATCTTGTTTATTGTTATGTTTGAAAATATAACCATTCTTGCCGTTTAAAAGAAAGACGTCTGCCGCGCCTACAGCATCACTACATAACAATGGAAATCCTGAAGCTGCAAATTCATGTACCACTACACCCCATGGTTCAAAACTGCTCGGCAAAACAAAAACTCCACCTGATTTAATAATTTCTTTTAATTCGTTTGGCTGACGAAATCCATAATCAATAATGTCAGAATGTTTAGGTATTTGATAAGTTCCTTTACCAATACAATAAAGCTTCCAATCACTTAATAAACCAGACGACTTCAATTCAATAAATGACTCACATAGCAAGTCAATTCCTTTCTCTTTAACATATCGGCCCGCAAATACAAAAACTTTAGAAATAACTTCTTCTTTGCCATCAAATTTAAAAAAATCAACATCAGCACTATAAGCACCGGTTATAATTTGACTTTCTTTAAAGCCCATTTTTAATGCAAACTTAATTTGTCTCAATCCCGGGATGAATACATAATTAAAATAAGGAGTTGTATTAATAGAAAAGACAAAAGAACCTATGTGTTGACGAATTGTACCAATCCAAGGATTATCAAATCCTAAAAGAGTTTTACTATTTCTACTTTTACTTTTACAGAATTTAATATAAATCTCATTATTCCATCCTGCACAATAGATTAATTCAGGCTTTACATCATCATACAACAAATTAAGTTTTTCTAAAGAAAATTCATTTGAATTATAAAATGTAATACCTGCAACGTTTTCAGAAAATTCAAAGGGAGCAATGGCATTAACAGGCATTCTCAAAATGTGTATATTTACGTTAAAAGAGCGCGATAAAACCTTAAAACAATTTAGCGAATAAAATGACAGTTCTGTAAACAAAACCAATATGGATTTTTTTGAATTCAAGAAAGGTTATTTATGATCAAAGAAAAAATAGAAATACAATATTATGAACCATGGATGAAAGATCAGGTAGCTGAAATTTTTAAAAAGGAGTATAAAACTGATGTTTCTGAATTTAAAGAATTAATGACACGACTTTATGAGCATGAGTTTCAAAGTAGCAAATGTATATTAATAGTTGCAAAAATTAAAGAAAAAATAATAGGCTTTCAAACTTTCCTTTACTGGCCATATTCTTTTGAAGAGAAAACTTATAAATCATTTCAATCAGGTAATTCAATAGTAGATTCAAATTACAGAGGGCATGGTATTTTTTCCAATCTATTAAAATTTTCTGATCAAAAAGAAATAATAGAAAAAATTGATTTTAAGATGGGTTTTCCCGTTGAGGCCTCATTCAAAAGTTTTCTAAAAAATAAATGGATCAACTTATTTGATTTGATTTGGTATATGAAAATTGTGAATCCATTTGGTTTTCTTTTCACAAAAAACAAGCTTAAAATTTATTTAGGAACACCTGAAAAGGCTAAACCAATATCGCCTTATGAACATCTTCAGGAAAGCGATTTAGATAACTTTTATGATTTCAAATTGAACCTGAATAAGGGTAAAGAAAATTATTTCTCGTACACAATGGAGTTGATGGATAATAGAATAGTATTTGATTTAAAACTCCAAAAAAGAAAAAAAATAATCAATGAACTAATTATTGGGTCAATTAAATATAAAAAGTTCAATGAGAATGACATTCGTAAAACTCTGGAAGAATTTATTAAATTAGTAATTAAAAGTAGATGTATTACCATATTGTCAATCGCAATTAACGAAGAACTTGAGCAAGAAAAAATGAAAAACATTTTATTAAAAATGAAATTCAAAAAATTGAACAAAAAAATTCATTTTATAGTAAAAAAAAGTCACCCTGAAGTAAAACTACCTGAAATTCAAAAATGGAATATTGGAAGGTCGGATGTTGATACCTGGTAAATGAAGTATAACCCAAAAATTCACAATCTTCGACATGTTGCTAAAGCTATAATAGGCAATATTGAATTCCTTTTTAAAAATAAAAAAAGTAATTTAATCGTTTTAAATTACCATGGAACTCCCAAAAAGTTTTTAAAAAAATTTGAAGACCAAATTATTTTTTTAAAGGACCATTTTGAATTAATTAAGGCCAAAGAATTTTATGATATCGTTTCAGGAAGAATAATAAAACCAGGTCCAAAAATACTTTTCACATTTGATGACGGACTTAAGAACAACCTGAATGCAGTTCAAATATTGGAGAAACATGGTATTTCAGGTTTTTTTTTCATAGTTCCGAGTTTTATAAACAGTAACAACCAAAAGAAATTTTATATTGAAAATATTAGACAAGAGATAAATGAAAATATAGACTCAGAGGAAGAAGATTTTACGCCACTAAGTTGGAAAGACATCATCGAAATTTCTAAATTTCACGAAATAGGATCGCATACCTCAACACATACAATTTCAAAAGAAACCAAAGATCCCTTTTTTATTCAAAATGAAATAATCGGGTCCAAAAATGAAATTGAGACTAGAATCGGCAAAAAGATTACAAGTTTTTGTAGTATTAATAACACAATTCAAAGCACAAATAAATTAATTATATCCAAAATTGAGGCTAATTACTCGTATCATTTCACAACATTACCGGGTAACAACGAGATAAATTTAAATCCATATTTTATAAAAAGATGTAATGTTGAAAGTCATTGGATGCTGGGTGCATTTAAATTTTCTATTAGTGAAAGAAATTTCAAAAGATATTTAAGTCAAATAAATAAATATAAAAAACAATCCTATAATTAAAAAAAGTTATTCTTCAACTTTCATCAGAATCATCTATTTCATTAATAGGATTAGGATTTGTACAAGAATAATAGTAAAATAAACAAAAAAATGGAAATCCATTTATAAAATAATTTCCTTGCCTTAATAAGTAACCAAGCAAAATTGTTAAAACGGCACCATTATAGACCCAAGTTAAATCATCGTTATTCAAATCGTTAATACTATTATTTTTTTTTACAAAATATTTAGGAATAAAAAATAACCAAAACAATATACCTAATAATCCAAGTTCTACAACACATCTTAACAACAAACTATTCCCATCTTTCGAATTAAAATCAAAACCTTCCTTGATTAAAAAATCTTCCTCTTTTGTTAATGAGTATTTTTCATAAGCTAATTCATAACTTCCAAGACCTCTGCCAATAAAGGGATTATCAGAAAAACTTTTCTTCATAACATTGACATTATTATACAATACGAAGCTTGATGAATTTATATCATCAATTGTGAACTGTTCTTTTGTCCAAAGATTTACAGATGTATCTACCCTTACTCTAAAATCATCTACCCATCTGTAAAGCGCAAAATAAGCCAATACACCCAGTATAGAGAAATACAAAATATATAAAATCCTTTCGTAGTTAATAGCAAGTATAACAAGTATAAAAAAAACGCCGATATAGCCAGTTGAAGATGTTGTAAATATCATAGCTAAACAAACAACAATACAGTTGAAGAAAGATAAAATTGAATATTTTCTGGATATCAAATGTTCAACCGATATAAAAACTGCAGGAAGTAACATAAGTGCGAACTGTGAGGGCTCAGAAAATATAGAATTCAGTCTTAATCCAAAAATAGAACCGGGGTGTAACCCCCATTTATTAAAAAGCCAAGAATAGTTGTAACCCGGTGTAAAACCGATTCGAAATGAAATTAATTCAATAAAGCCTATATATGCACATATGACTATCCCATTAAGGTAAAGAGAAAATATTTTTTTATAGTCAAAACTATAATGTATAAACAAATAATTATAAAAAGTAACACTCAAAAAAAATCCAAACAAAATCTTAAAAAAACCAAAAAACTCACAATTACCTAATAAAAGATTTATTATCCCAAATAAAACAGGAAGAATAAGTAGTTTAAATGTGAATCCTGTAAAACCATATCTAATGAAAAAGTAAGGAAGGAATAATAAAAATATCAGATAATGAAAATACCCTTCAAAAGGTTGATTGAAAAAAGTGTAAGAGCTAATCATTATAGATAAGCTCATAAAGAAATCAAATCTTTTTTCTTTATCAGATAGAAAAAACAAATTCATGAAGTTGTATGAATTTTACTAAATTTTTTCTTCAACTTTAAAAAATAATTTTCAAAATACACGTAAGAAAAATGAGACACGAGT
>JBKCIQ010000083.1:0-6753 GCA_046302135.1 Bacteroidota bacterium
CACCCACTGTGTAGTTACCTGATCCTGTATAAGGCGCAGTACCACCGTTAGCAGAAACAGAAACAGTAGTTGTTCCTCCGTTACAAGCAATAGTACCGCTTGAAGAAGCTGATGTCAATACGCTTGGCTCAGTTACAGTAAAGCTTTGTGTGCTTGTTCCCCAACAATTTGTTGCAGAGATAACATATGTTCCTGCAGATAAACCGGTAGCAGAACCATTAAAAGCTGAGCCATTCAATGTTGCAGTAGCAGAATTTCCGTTTCCGTTTACAGTTGCCGTAATTGAACCGTTGCTTCCACCATTACATGATACGTTAGTAACGGATCCCGTTATTGAAGGAGTTGATCCGGTGCCGGAAATGTTCAATGTGAACGCGCCTGAAGAAGAACCGAACCCTTCAACCACTACATAGTAAGTTCCTGCCGATAAATTAGCAGTCAAGCTCGATTGCAATCCGCAATAGTCATCATTATATGCAAGCACTGTTCCTCCACCACCTGGAGCTGTTGTTAGATAAAGATAAGTATCCCAGTTTGTTCCACTGCATGTTGCGAAGGTATAGTTTCCAGCACACGAAACAGTAAATGCATAAATCAAATCATCTCCTGCTCTTAAGGCAGAGTTGTCACAAGCTCCTGTAGTGTTACCGTTAATTGTAATTGGTGAACCTGTGTAAGAATAAGATCCATCAACAGGGTTTCCTATGCAAGGGCATCCGATTGAAATTGAACCTGTACTACCCGAATTGTCTTCATCATCCAAAAGGAAGTAGTAAGTTACGCCTGCAGTCAATGTTACGTTATTAGTTGCAGTACCTGAAATGTCGTCTATATAAGTCCATCCACTGTTGTTACAACCCGAACTAGTAGTTTTTACAAAAAGATCAATCCACCCAGATCCATTGTTTGTTACTGTGATAGGATATGATGCGGAAACAGATGGAGTGAATGTAAAAATTTGTTCTCTTCCAGGAGTTGTGTATGGGCCACCAAAACTGCTCCATACACCATCTCCTCCAGTAATATTTACGTTTTGAGAAACACCACAAGAAGCAATGTTTGTTACGTTGTTACAAGGATTTGGAGCAGGAGCTGGACAAGTGATTGTTACTGAACCCGTGGTAGCTGTTGTGTTTTCATCATCCAACAGGAAGTAGTATGTAGTGCCTGCATTCAATGTTACATTGTTTGAAGCTGAACCAAAAATATCATCTACATAAGTCCAACCTGTAGAACCTGAACAAGAACTTGCTTTGAAGTATAGGTCGACGTAGTTCTCACTTGCAGTAACAGCAACTGTATATGTTCCGGTTAATGTAGGAGTAAATGAAAATACTTGTTCGTCGCCCGGTGTAGTATATGGACCACCTAAGTTGTTCCAAGCACCGGCAGAACCAGTTAGAGAATAGTTTGATGCTGTACCACAAGTAAGGCTCGTGATAGAAGCACAAGGATCAGGAGCTGTAGGAGTACAACTCATACATTGTACGGATGTTGTTCTACATGCACTTTGAGTACCACAAGAAGAATTCGTGTTCCAATGAGCGTATAGAGTTCCGGTAAAAGTATTGTTAAATTGTAATGGAGTTGTTCCTTGTGCGACTACCGGACCTGTAGCAGAGCCGCTTCTCACTGTTATGTAATCAGTTGCTACACTTGAAGTAAAACGAAGTGTTTGTCCAGATACCGCTCCGGAAATAGTTGAATACTCTCCTGCGTAAGAGCAGGTAGCTATTGTCACAGCTCCACCGTTTGCATCAATTGTGGCTGAACCGTAGGAGGATGTGTTCGTACAAGTTGCAGGAGCACAACCTGAGACTGTAGTTATAGAGGTACTTCTGCAAGAGCTCTGATTTCCGCAAGAACTGTTTGTGCTAAAATGTGCATAATAAGTTCCATTAACCGTTGCTATCCAGTTTCCTCCTTGAGGGCCAAAATAGACAACAGGAGCTGTACAAGCAGTAGAGCCACTTCTGATAGTTACCCAATCAGTGGTTACGCTAGAATTTACTTTGTAGGTTCTACCAGCAACAATATTACTTAATGTGGCTCGTTCCGTTGCATATTGACAAGTTGTAATCGTTACTGTCGTACCGCAGGTATTACTTGCTGATGCCGAACCGTATGCAGAAGTGCGACAGCACTGCGCACTCAAATTCCCAGTCGTGACTAGCGCGACGAACAGAGAGAAAAAAGTTATTAGTTTTTTCATATGGCGTTATTTGTTATTGATAATTATAAAATTTTTATCTGCTTTCATTGCGGCTTGTTTGTCAGCAGGCAAGGCATTAAATTCTTCTTGCGTTACACTAACCTTTTTGCTTTTTTCCAATAGATAGGCATCTTTTTCTGCTTCATTAGCAATGTAGGTTTCTCTATTTTGGTTTTCATTAGCTTTAACTGTTTTAAGCTTCTGATTTTCAAACCATGCATCTTTTTCTTGTTGTGATTTAAATTCAGGTACAGCTTTCCTAGAATTAACCCAAGCATCTTTTTCAGCTTGGCTTTTAAATTCAGGAGTAGTAGAAGATACCGTACCTCCCATTTTTTTGTATTCTTCAGGATGGTTTCTGACCCATTCCTGCTTTTCCTGGTCATTCTTAAAAGAAATAACCTTTGTCTCCCGATTACTTTGTGCACATACAAATGCCCCTACAGTAAGAGAGAAAACTAGCATGGTTTTTTTCATAATTGGTGTTTATTTTCGTTTAATGGTTTAAAAAAGTCGATGCAAATACTATTAAAAAATTGTTAATTCAAAAAAAAAGTTGTTAAAACCAATCTAAAATATGTTTTTTTACTTAGATGATACTTTAATAATTGACGCTCCGTTGTTGATAATAATAAATGTGAACTCATTTTTTCTTAATGATTATTGCAAAATTTAAGTATGAATAATCACATAGTTTTTTACTCAAAATTCTTAATTATATTTTGTGGCTTACTTGTATCCTGTACTTCCGCAGATTTAATAAAAAGAAAATACAACAGTGGCTTTTATTTCGGCCATAGCGGAAAAGTTAAAGCAAAAGAAAATAAAAAACCCGAACAGAATCAAAACGATCAATATTTACTTATTTCTTCTGTAAGCTCAGTTGTTCCTCTTACAAGTAATAATTCATTAAAAAACGAGGAAAATAACATTTTTCAGGAAGTTATAGTTCAAACTATAGAAACACCAAAGGCAGAAAAAAATAAAATCAGGTATGATAATCACAAGGAAGAGAAACCCTCAGCATCTTACCGTAAAACAATAATTTTTCAAGAAAAAAATTATTTCGAACCGAAAAAAAATGAATCAAAAAATGATTTGATTAAAAAAAATCATAGCTACGATGAGGACACTATGAATGTTTTAATATTGGTTCTATGTTTAATCTTACCTCCTTTAGCAATATATCTAAAAGGTAATAAGACAAATGTTTGGTTTTGGCTCACTTTAATATTGTGTTTATTCAGCTCCGGTGTTTTTTTCGGCGTCGGAGCAATGGGTACAGGATGGTTTATTGCTTTTATTCTTGCCCTACTTTACGTATTGGACATTTTAAAATAAAGCTTTGACAAACTTAGCCCTTTGATTTTCTAAGTTCAAAGTTCTTACCCAGATACTTTTCTCGTACCTCTTGATCGTTGGCCAAAAATTCCGCGGTACCTGCTTTTAAAATACTACCTGAATACAATAGGTAGGCCCTATCGGTTATATTTAACATGGCAGGCGCGTCGTGATCGGTAATGAGTATACCAATGTTCTTGTTTTTTAGTGTTGCGATTACAGCCTGAATGTCCTCCTTTGCAATCGGATCAACTCCTGCAAATGGTTCATCTAAAAGAATAAACTTAGGATCTGTGGCCAGACATCTCGCAATCTCTGTTCTTCTTCTTTCGCCTCCTGACAATTGATCTCCGTAGCTTTTTCTGACGGTATGCAGATTGAATTCATCAATCAATTGTTCAGTCTTAATATCCTGATCTCGCTTTGTAAGCTTGGTCATTTCGAGCACTGCCTTTAAATTATTTTCTACACTCAGCTTTCTAAATACTGAGGCCTCCTGAGGTAAATAACCAATACCCATCTGTGCTCTTTTGTACATAGGAAAATCTGTGATTTCTGTCTGATCCAAAAAAATCTTTCCTGAGTTGGGTTTGACCATACCCACAATCATATAAAAACTCGTGGTTTTTCCAGCACCATTAGGCCCAAGCAAACCCACAATCTCTCCCTGATTTACCTCGATGCTAACCTCCTTTGCTACAGTTCGACGTCCGTATTGTTTTGTTATATTTTCAGTATGAAGAACCAATTCTTATTCGTTATAGATTAATTCTAAAAGTAATTTGCCAACTGACTCAAGTGTTTTTTTATCGATGTTATCCATGTTGTCACATTGCTTATGATGACACGGAAAATAGGAACGCTTAGCGTTATCATAATGTACAATATCTATTGTTGGGATAGAAGTATTCATATTAACATAGACATGATCATCAACTGTTGGCGAAGTCTGTGCATCCGCAAAATAATTTCCGTAGCCCATATCCTGAGCCTTTTTCCAGACCTTATCTACTATTGTTCTTGCATAATTAACTGAAGACCCTTCCTTTGGGAAAACAGCATCCTTTGCACCAACCATATCCAGACAAATTCCATATTTTGCATAATATTGCTGTTTGTGTAAATTCTTGGACCAATATTGAGTGCCCAAACACCAACTGTCATCCGTATCACCTGAAGGATCACCGTAATCTTCAAGATCAACCAATAAGATATCTATTCCTATGTTCGGTTTTTTCGATGACAAGGCCCTTGCAACTTCAATCAATACTCCTACTCCACTCGCCCCGTCGTTTGCGCCTAAAATGGGTTTTTTCTTATCCGACTCCAAGCTGTCATGATCTGCCATAGGACGAGAATCCCAGTGGGCCATCAACAAAACACGATCCGTTGCATCAGGATTAAATTCTGCAATAATGTTTTTACACAACCACTTTTTTTGATCATATGTGGTAAGAGTAGCTTTCTGCATAATAACATTTGCACCATAAGATTTTAGTTTAGCTTCCATCCAATTTGCACATTGTTCATGCGCTTTAGAACCTGGAGCCCTTGGTCCAAAATCACATTGTGTTTTTACAAAATTATACGCGCTGTCAGAATTAAAGGCCGGAGGATCAACATGAGGTTTCTGTGGTGTAGTCTGTTCTTCGCTACCTTTATTATTGGTTTCTTCAGCTGACTTATCCGGGCCGCAGGAACTTAAAAAAATAACAGATAAAAAAGTTAAGAAAGAAACAATTGAATGAAATATTTTTATTTTTTTCATAAGGCTAAACCATTAATTGTTGAATGTCCAGGTACTTCCTTCTTTTCCATCTTTAATTTGAATTCCGTGTTGAGTCAAATGATTGCGAATGCTGTCTGAAGTTGCAAAATCTTTTTTCACCTTTGCCTCTTGACGCATCTGAAGAATGAATTGCATTACTTCATCTAAAACTTTAAGGTGCTTACCACTTTCTTCTTCCGGTTTCAATCCCAAAACATCAATCACCATTTGTTGCATCAAATCCTTGAGCAATTCGATGTCAATTGATGTCAATGACTCTTTTTTATCGTTAACTGAGTTGATGATTCTTACTGCGTCAAATAACTGAGCAATTAGAACCGGTGTATTGAAATCATCATTCATAGCGGCATAGCAAGAATCTTTCAATTTAGAAATATCAACGCTGCTTTTGTCTGATGCGATTAATTTTTCCATTGTCTTCATGCTTTCCATCAGTCGATGAAAACCCTTCTCTGCCGCTTCCATTGCTTCATTGGAAAAATCCAGTGTACTGCTGTAATGCGTCATCAACATAAAGAATCGTACGCACATTGGTGTAAAACCTTTTTTTAACAGTGGATGATTACCGGTGAACAACTCATGAGGTAAAAAGGAATTGCCAAATGATTTACTCATTTTCTGTCCGTTTACCGTTAGCATGTTGGTGTGTATCCAGTAATTCGCCGGACTCTTTCCGCAAAAACCTACATTCTGTGCAATCTCGTTGGTGTGATGTGTTGGAATTAAATCCATACCGCCTCCGTGAATATCAAAACGTTCTCCTAGATACTTGGTACTCATCGCGGAGCATTCAATGTGCCAGCCCGGAAAACCCATTCCCCAGGGCGAAGGCCACTGCATCAAGTGCTCAGGTTTTGCTTTTATCCAAAGTGCAAAATCTAATCTGCCTTTTTTCTCCTCCTGCCCTCCGAGATCTCTTGTGTTTTCTAAAAGATCATCTAGGTTTCTTCCGCTCAACTGGCCATAATGATTTTCCTTAACGTATTTTTCTACATCAAAATACACAGTTCCGTTCACCTCATAGGCTAAACCTCTTTCAATGATTTTCTTAGTCATCTCAATTTGTTCAACTATATGACCTGTTGCTGTTGGTTCAATTGAAGGAGGAAGTACATTAAATTCTTTCATCACGTCACGAAACCCCACTGTGTACTTCTGAACAATTTCCATGGGTTCTAATTGAGAAAGTTTAGCTTTCTTCGAAATTTTATCTTCACCGAAATCAGCATCGCTTTCCAAATGGCCTGCGTCGGTTATGTTTCGTACATAACGAACTTTATACCCTAAGTGAATAAGGTATCGGTAAATGATATCGAATGAAATAAAAGTTCTGCAATTTCCTAAATGTACATCTGAATAAACCGTTGGGCCACAAACATACAAACCGACATGCGGTGCGTTAATAGCTTTA